>JAAFJZ010000304.1:3085-3875 GCA_013298205.1 Cytophagales bacterium | reverse complement strand
AGAATGTTCGCCTCATACAGGAAGAATGCACCAAATTAGGATTCATTTGGCTTGTTTAGATGCACCCATCCTTGCCGATGCTAGTTATGGAGGGGTAGATATTTTTTTGTCTCAAATCAAACGTAAATTTAACCTCAAAAAAGATGAAGAAGAGCAAGCCCTTATCAAAAGAGTAGCCCTTCATGCCTATAGCCTGAGTTTTGAAAACCTAGATGGAGAAATCATATCTGGAAACGCTAATTACCCCAAAGACATGGAAGCTCTGCAAAAGCAACTAGATAAAAATAGGTAATATTTTCACAAGGCTATTTACTTGATTTCATAGCTTTTACAACAGACGTATTTTTATCATTAAGAAAATTTTGCTTTTGCTATTGTTCTTTACCAATTAATAGACAGAAATAAAGAGAACAATTATTATGAAAAAAAAATGCGGAATATGTTACAAATTCAATAAGAGCTAAATTGAGTTATTATTGATACGGTTTTGGAATAAAAATGCATTTTGTATGTGGTATTTAAGAGTAAAACGTAAGGTTTGTAGCTGAAATAAAAGACAAAAAACAATCAAAACGATTAATTTTGACGGCTTTTAGGTCAAATACTAAACACTTTTTTCAGGACGAGACACTTCTTTGATTTCAATAAGTGTATTATTGTCAATGTTTCCTATCTTTTTAATGAGTCTTTCTTGCGAAAGTGAACGTACCTGAAAGCAATCTGCAGCAGATTCTTTATTCAAACCGTTTTTTGAGTTGGGTTAAGTTGTACCATCCAAGGTGCTACGTTG
>JAAFJZ010000304.1:0-3075 GCA_013298205.1 Cytophagales bacterium | reverse complement strand
TTTTTTTTTTTTTTTGTAGGATCAAGGTCTATCAACCAAATTTCACCTTGCTTCATAAAAATGTTCTAAGTCTAATGATGTAAATGAAGTCAGTTCTTTACTATTTGCATAATCGTTATAAAGTTCTTTTACAGCTAGCTCCATCTGATGGCTCATTTCTTCTTTTTTTATAGACTTGATGGTTTCTTCTACCACATAAAACTTTTTTGTAAGTGGTAAGCGTTGAATTTCTTGTATTATTTGTAAAGTTTGCATAATCTTTTTTTATAATAGAACCATTTTAAAATAAATAAAAAAAACTCCATCTTCTTTCAAATAGATACTTTTAATAATGTTTGCCACTAAAAGTTTCATTATTTTAAATATGCCTTCCATTCTTTGCGTGCTTGTTCGGTGTGTGATTTTAAAGATTGATAATCACTGTCAGAAAGAATTCCGCTAAAATCAGCCATTGTTTTTTTAGGCTTCATTTTTTCTTCTTCCAGTTCATCTTTTGCATAAAGAAGCACTTCTATTTCCTTGCCTATGTAATTATTGGGTATTAGCAAATACAGGCTATTGTTTTGCGGAGTTATGACTTTTTTTATCATGATTCTATTTATTAGCGTATTGTTTTCTATTGCCTAGCTCGTGTATCATGGCATAGATAGAAGTTAAAGAAAACAAATATAATCAAAATAATGCATTTGTGGAATATGTTGCAAACTAAAGAAGAGTATCATTATTTTTAACCCCTACGAAATAAGAATGGAACCGAATCTTCCAAGTAATATTTTCACAAGGCTATTTACTTGATTTCATAGCTTTTACGATAGTTATGTTTTTATCATTAAGAAAATTTTGGTATTCTAGAGAATCGCTTGCAAACAAAGCCATTTTGCCTTCTTCATTATTATGTACACCCCAACCGTATCTCTTGGTTAAAGGCGAAGCCCGAAAACATGGCTGACCTTTTGAAAAATATTCCGCTCTAGCTTCCTCATATTCGGCTTCCGTCAAATCTTTTTTATGGGCCAAAACTTGAAAAAGAACATCGTCAGAAGTGAATTTATACGGATTTTGATTAATCATTTCAAATTGAATATTTGCCGCAGATTTTACGCCTTCTTTTACAGGTGGCACTTCTCCCTTATTAGCAGGACAATCGTCTGCAATGGCAACAAAGGTATTTTTATAATTGGTCGTGTGAAGTTTCATCTTACAATTACTTAAATCTTTTTAATACTTTATCTATATGATTTGGGGCATTTATAAAAAAACATTTAACTTTGAAAAAAAAATCGTTTCCTTATTAATTTCAATGCTTTCATTAGCTCTTGTACTGGATGTATTCTGCATTCTGCACAAATTTATAACCAAATCCACTTGAAGAAAGACGAATTACAGCCCATTTTTGATTTAATAGGCAAGGAAATGAAAGAATTTGAAAATACATTTCAAAATTCTGTTAAAACCCACATTTTTCTTCTCGATAAAATCATGAATTACATCGTGAAGCGCAAAGGTAAGCAAGTGCGCCCAATGTTTGTATTTCTTTGTGCCAAATTATGCGGAGAAATCAATCCTTCTACTTATCGTGGAGCAGCCTTGGTAGAACTGCTTCATACAGCTACCCTCGTACATGACGATGTAGTGGATGATGCCAATTTTAGAAGAGGATTTTTTTCGATTAATGCACTTTGGAAAAACAAAATATCCGTTTTGGTAGGCGATTATTTGCTCTCTCGAGGACTTCTGCTTTCGCTCGACAACAATGATTTCCAAATGCTTAAAATCGTTTCTCAAGCTGTAAAATCTATGAGCGAAGGGGAGATTTTGCAAATGGAAAAAGCAAGGAATTTGGATATTACTGAAAATGTGTATTTTGAAATCATCAAAGGAAAAACCGCCTCTTTAATCGCTTCATGTTGCGGAGTAGGAGCTTCTTCAGCCGATGCAAATGAAGAAACAATGAAAAAAATAATGGCTTTTGGTGAAAATATTGGCATTGCTTTTCAAATCAAAGATGATCTTTTTGATTATGGAGACCAAGAAATAGGCAAACCATTGGGTATAGATATCAAAGAAAAAAAAATGACATTACCCCTCATATATGCATTAAATATGAGTGAAAGTTCTTTAAAAAGAAAAATAATCAATATCGTAAGAAATGAAAATGAAAACCCGAAAAAAGTAAATGAAGTAATCAACTTTGTAAAAGAAAAAGGAGGGCTCAAATACGCAGAACTTGCCATGATAAAACATAAAAATGCAGCTTTTGAAATCTTATCTACTTTTCCTGAAAATGCGACCAAAAAAGCCTTAGAAACTTTAGTAAGCTTTGTAATAGATAGGAAAAAATAATTTCTATACTTTTTAACTTCTTAAATACATACCAAATTGACCTTCAAAAGACTTCAAAATTATTATCCCGAAGTAAAACGCACATGGGTTTTGGCTATTCCTATTATTATCGGCACATTAGGTGCGGTACTTATGGGCGCGATAGACAGCGCAATGATTGGCAAACTAAGCCCCATTTCTCTTGCCGCATCTAGCTCAGCCAATTCTGTTTTTTTCCTCATCACCATCATTGGTATAGGCATTACCTTGGTATTTGCACCCATGGTTTCGGCCAGCTTAGCCCAAAAAGACCATAAAGAAGCAGCTTCTACGTTTTGGGCAGGGATGTGGCTTACGCTTTTCGCTTCTATTTTGCTCACAATTGCTGTTTTGCTAGCCTATTTTAATTTTCATTGGTTCAAACAAACGCCAACTATCATACCTGAAGCCAAAACTTATCTTTTTGTCATTACTTTTTCTACCTTGCCTATGCTGGGCTTTTTATGGGTAAAACACTTTTTAGACGGATTAGAAAAAACTATACCTGGTATGGCTGTTACACTTATAGGCTTGGTGATGAATATAGTGCTAAATTATATCCTTATTTATGGCTATTTAGGCTTCCCAGCTTGGGGCTTATTTGGCGCAGCCATAGCCACTTTGATTTCACGGATTTTCATGTTTTTGGTCATGCTCGCTTATGCATTTTATTACCATCGAAGCAAAGAAATTATTTTAATCAAACCCATAAAT
>JAAFJZ010000296.1 GCA_013298205.1 Cytophagales bacterium | reverse complement strand
ATAATGTGGTAAACCAGGTTATTAAAGTGAAACCAAAATGGGTCTGCCGCACCAAATTGCGCATCAATCATAAATGTACCCCAAAGCATAGGGCGATAATAATCCATTACACAAGATTCCCAAAATCCTTTAAAGAAATTTGAAAATTGAACAAAATAAGCGTTATTATCCATAAAATATAACTTATCATCAAGTCCAGTAAATCCAAATTTTAAAGCTGGGAAATAAATAATAAACACTACTAAAGTTATCAAACCTAATACCATCCAATTTTGGATACCTGTAGATTTGGGCTTAGCTGTAGAAGTGGTTTTGGGATTAGTATTTACAGAACTCGGTTGAGAATTTGATTTTTTGATTGTTTTTGATGCCATAAAAAACTTAAATGCTTTGAAATATTAAATTACTTAACACGCAAAAATAAAGTAAAAAATTAAGAATAAAAATGTTAATAGAAATACTTCGGGTTATTATAGGAAAAAAAATGAGTTTAAAATTTTTAAAATTAAACTAAAATAGAATCACATTTAACAATGAAATGAATAAATAAAAAATTAGAATCAAAAAAATACATGATTTAAATTAGCATATTAGGATAAAAACTAAACTCTTTTGTCTGTAGAAACCTTAGTTGGTGTTGAATTATTTTTCATGTAAGTAGGGCACGTATATCCACTTCTACAAGAGTAAGAAAATATAGCCGTACCAATAATCAATAATAGTGCCTTTTTCATATAGTGTTTATTTTAATTAAGACCACAATTTGGGATTTTTTTTTTAAACTACAAATAAAAAACTTAAAAAATATATATTAGTTCTTTTGTTTTACATTAAAGCGATTGCAACTTGCAGAATACCAATCAGAAAGCCTAATACGGCTCCTGATATTTCAATAAAGACAAACTCACTACTCAAAATTGCATACAAAATACTTTCTAGTTTAGCATCTGAGAAAAGCATGAATTTTTCTGTCACCATTTTTTCAATATTAATTTGGCTATCCATTCGATCTACGTATTTATCAATTACTTCAGGAAGTGCTGTATCAAGTTGCTCTAACATTATATTTTTAATGGTTTCAAGCATACTATCACTTAAAAACATTGCTAAAGCAGGGAACGCTTCTTTCAACTTTGTTTTCAAAAACTGGTCTAGGTGCACTTCCAAAATAGCTCGAATTTGATTGGAATCATATTGCTTCATTTTAGCCTTGATTTCTTCCAAAGAAACAAGTTCTTTGGCTATAACCTCTGCCATTTTTGCTGCAAACTTGTGTTTGTTTTTCGGAAAAACGCCTTGCAACTTAAAAAAACCTAAATTAATTGGCTTTCTAGGATGAAAAAGCATTTTAATGGCAAACCAATTTGTTAGCCAACCTATAAACGCAGCTATAAAAGGAAGTATAATTAATTTGATAGTAAACATTTCAGAAATTAATCTATTAAATAACATTTATTAGATAAAACATCTTCTTCAACTGATTTATACTTTACATCTTTTTTCAAAGTTCCATCCATATATTGAACACTAACTTTGTCGTTTCTGCCTGCAACTCTTTGCGATTTTAAAGGCATAAGTTTTTCTTTTACAGGTTCTTGTGAATTAGTTGGACCTTGAAAAACAGAATCGATTGAATCTTTATTCTCAATTAACTTTGGTTTATTCAATTTGGGAGCAGCTTTGGCTTCTTTGAAATCTGAAGCCCTTTCTTCTGGCAGTTTAACTTTCATTAAAAAGCCAACTGTATCTTCATTAATTTTAGAAACTAAAGCTTTAAACAAATTAAAAGCTTCCATTTTGTAAACCAAAAGAGGATCTTTTTGTTCGTAAACTGCGTTTTGAACAGATTGTTTGAGCTCATCCATTTCTCTTAAATGCTCTTTCCAAGTATCATCAATTATGGATAAAACAGAAGATTTTTCTATGTTTTTAACGATTTCAAAGCATTGGTTATTAAAAGCATTTTTAAGATTAGAAACTACTGGAATATCAATTTTATCATCTGTAACTGTAACGACTATGTTTTGAATGAATGCTCCTTGAGCCATAAAAACTTCCCTTATAATTGGAAAAGCTTTTTCAGCAATGTGTTTAGATTTTGTTTTATAAAAATCTAATATAAAGCCATACAAATGCTCAGTTAAATCATTTTTAGATAATTTAGAAAATTGCTCTTCATTAAGCACAGGATGTTTTCCTGTATTTTGAACTACTTGAAAAACAAATGATTCATAGCTTTTAGAAATAATAGCTTGCTCAGCTATGTCCTCAGAAATCTGATAAAACATATTCAAAACGTCCATTTTAAGCTTATCACCAAAAAGGGCATTTCTTCTTTTGTCATAAACAACTTCTCGTTGTGAATTCATCACATCGTCATATTCCAAAAGTCGTTTACGCATTCCAAAATTATTTTCTTCTACTTTCTTTTGCGCACGTTCTATCGATTTGGTAATCATTGAATGTTCGATAACTTCACCCTCTTTGAGACCTAATCTATCCATCCAAACTGCCATCTTATCTGAACCAAAAAGTCTCATCAAATTATCTTCTAGAGAAACAAAAAACTGGCTACTTCCTGGGTCACCTTGCCTACCCGACCTACCCCTTAGCTGCCTGTCCACCCTACGAGATTCATGTCGTTCGGTACCAATGATAGCCAAACCACCAGCCGCTTTTGATTCTGATGTAAGCTTAATATCTGTACCTCTACCAGCCATATTAGTAGCTATAGTTACAGTTCCTGGTTTTCCTGCTTCAGCTACAATCTCAGCTTCTTTTTGGTGATATTTTGCATTCAAAACTTGGTGTTTGATGTTTCTCATTTTGAGCATTCGACTCAAAAGTTCGGATATTTCCACTGATGTTGTGCCAACTAGTACAGGACGACCAATGGAAGTAAGCTGATTAATTTCATCTGCTACGGCATTAAATTTCTCTCTAGTAGATTTAAAAACCTTATCTTCACTATCTTTTCTAACACAAGTTTTGTTGGTAGGAATAACGACTACTTCTAATTTGTAAATTTGCCAAAACTCTGCTGCTTCTGTTTCGGCTGTACCTGTCATGCCAGCCAATTTATGGTACATTCTAAAGTAATTTTGTAAAGTAATTGTAGCATAGGTTTGGGTAGCATCTTCTACTTTTACATTTTCTTTAGCTTCTATCGCTTGGTGCAAACCATCTGAATATCTTCTGCCATCCAAAACCCTTCCTGATTGTTCATCTACAATTTTTACCTTTCCATCCACAATTATGTATTCTACTTCTTTTTCAAAAAGTGTATAAGCTTTTAAAAGCTGTTGTATGGTATGAATTCGCTCCGATTTATCTGAATATTCTTTTATGAGAAGTTCTGTTTGTTCAGTTCTTCTTTCTGATGAAATCAGTTTATTAGATTCAATACTTGCCATTTCGGTAGCAATATCAGGTAAAATAAAAAAATTATTATCCTCACCTGATGAGGTAATTAAATCTAATCCTTTATTGGTGAGTTCTACATTGTTATGTTTTTCGTCTATTACAAAAAACAAAGGTTTGTCAGCGTTTGGCATTTCTTTTTGGTTATCTGCCAAATAAAAATTTTCGGTCTCTTGCAATATTTTTTTAATACCCGTTTCACTTAAAAACTTGATTAAAGGTTTGCTTTTAGGAAGTCCACGAAAAGCTCTAAAAAGACTTAAAGCGGCTTCTTTATCTTTAGGGTTTTGAGTAAGTTTTTTCTTAGCTTCATTAAGATAATCTGCACAAATTCTTTTTTGCTCATCTACCAGTTTTTGAACACGTGGTTTTAAAGCATAAAACTGTTGTTCTTCAGTTTTGGAAATAGGTCCTGAAATTATTAAAGGTGTTCTGGCATCGTCTATTAAAACCGAATCAACCTCATCTACAATGGCAAAATGATGTTTGCGTTGCACCAATTCTTCCACTTCACGTGCCATGTTATCACGTAAATAATCAAATCCAAATTCATT
>JAAFJZ010000295.1 GCA_013298205.1 Cytophagales bacterium | reverse complement strand
CAGAAACAAAATGTAAACCCCAGCAAGTGGCTAAACTATGTGCTAAACAGAATACAATCCACATCTATACAAAAATTAGAGGAGCTTTTACCCCAAAATTATAAAGGTTGATATGGGGTTGGTCGAGGGGATACAATATACCTTTAAATGATGAGAATTTTCATATTTTAGTGCTGTTGATTGAATTTCTTTGTTTGATAAAGCAAGAAATTCTTCTATTTCTGTATTGTTATTTTGAATATTATAAAATCCGAATTTAGTAAAGTAGGCTGTAAGTAATTCTTCAACTTTATCTACATCAAGCATATAAGATTTTAAATGGTTATATTTTCTTGAGTATTCGTAATAATCTGGTTTTAAAATATTGAGTTTTTTTAAATTTTTATATACTGCTAATAATTCAGGAGCCATATCATAATTAATGAGCTCAAGCTCTAGTGTTTTTAAACTCTCAATTGTGATATTTCTATTTTTGGTAAATACCCAATCCTGTATTAAAGCTACCCTTCTTGCCAATTCTATACTTGGGGTGTTCATTTGCTTGAGAAGATATTCATTTATTTTCTCATTTAGCCTTGATCTAAGTGTATAATATGCACTTTTTTTAAGATTTAATGCTTCTTGTATTTCAAGTTCTGAAATTTTACCTTCTTTTAAAATACTTAATAATTCTGCTGTTTTTAAGGCAGATTCTTTTATTAAAGACTCACTAATTGACTCAAAATCTTGGTCGCTTAGCTGCGAAAGCAAAGGTGAAAGTTTAGACATGTGTTATTTTATTTTAAAAGATATTATTAAAATTTCAGAAGTTATAAAAACAAATAAAATGATTTAAACCTCATTTCTGCATAGGATTCTTATTTTTTATTGGAGCTGTTTTAGTTAAATTAATAAAAACAGGTTCTACATTAGACACATTTTTTAGATGATCTTGGGTGTCTATGTCTGCTGTTTCTTCATTAGGGTCGAGCATAATAGACTGCAAAGGCTTGGTAAAATAAAATACTTTACTACACTCAAGTTCGTTTTTACGCCAAATTTCAACAGGAATTCTAGCGATTTGCTGTGTTTGGTCTTCAAAAACAAAGTTTAAAATTAATGGACTTAGCGTTCCGCCTATATTTTTGAACTTGAGTTGGTAAAAATATGCTTTGTTTTTAGCAAAAGACTTTTCTTCCAAATTGTAATTGAGAGAATCGTTGGGATTTATTTTTTCTTGATACAAAGTATAGAAATCGTTTAATGAGCTATCTTTTTCTACTTCTGTTTGAGGAATATCTTTTATGTTATTTATATAAGTAATTGATTTTGAAAGCATAACATTTTTTTGTTTATCCAAATCTTTTTGGTTAATTAAGCTTTTAGGTAAAAAACATTTAACTTCAGTGATTGAAATATCTACAGGCTGAATTTCAAAAAACCAAGCTTTCCAAAACCAATCTAAATCAATGGCTGAGGCATCTTCCATGGTTCTGAAAAAATCTGCTGGCTCAGGACTTTTAAATGCCCAACGCTTGCAATAGGTTTTAAAAGCAAAATCAAATAACTCTCTACCCATGATGCTTTCTCTCAAAATTGTTAGCGCAGACGCTACCTTGGTATAAGAATTGCCTCCCAATTGCGCAATTTGCTCAGGCTGGGTCATTATGGGTTCTAAATTATCCTTGGCTTGCTTCATATAAGTCGTAACTGTGCGAGCAGGTCCACGCCTAGAAGGGAAATCTCTTTGCCATTCTTGCTCAGCCAAAAATTCCACAAAAGAATTAATCCCTTCGTCCATCCATGCCCATTGCCTTTCATCAGAATTGATAACCATTGGAAAAAAGTTATGCCCTACTTCATGGATAATTACACTTATCATGGAGTATTTTACCTTTTCGCTATACGTTCCATCGGCTTCTGGTCGCCCCCAATTGAAGCTAATCATAGGATATTCCATGCCAATATTGTCAGAATGAACAGAATATGCCACAGGATAAGGGTAATTTATGCTATATTTTGAATACGTTTTGAGTGTATGTGCTACGGCTTTTGTAGAATATTTCTCCCAAAGCGGATTGCCTTCTTTGGGGTAAAGTGACATAGCAAGCACATTTTTATTGCCAATTTTTACCGAAATCCCATCCCAAATGAATTTTCGAGAACTAGCGAAAGCAAAATCTCGCACATTTTGGGCTTCAAAATTCCATGTTTTATATTTTTTAGACTTCGTTTTCTCTTTTTCTTTCGCCTCAGCTTCCGTTACCACAAAATTTATTTTACTTGATGCTTTCAAAGCTTGAAACCGCTTTTCTTGTACGGCTGTGAGTACTTCCTTGCTGTTTTTGAGTTCCCCCGTTGCGCCCACAATATGGTCTTCGGGTACCGAAATTTTTACTTTATAGTCTCCAAAAGCCAAAGCAAATTCCGCATCACCCAAAAATTGCTTGTTTTGCCAGCCTCGCACATCAGAATACACACACATACGAGGAAAAAATTGGGCAATGGTATATAAATAATTGTCATCTAAAGGAAAATATTCAAATCCTGAACGTCCACCATATTTGCTGCGGTCACAAATTTTAAATTTCCACCTAATTTGAAAAGTAAATGATTTTTTAGATTCTAGCACTTTAGGCAAATCTATTCTCATCATGGTTTTGTTGATCGTAAAATCTAGGTTTTGATTGGCTAAATCTTTCACTTCTAAAATGTTATATCCCAAGCCATTTTCCAATAAAGTGTACCCGAATAAATGTTTGGCTTCCATTTGCTCAGAAAGCGTACTAGCAGCGGTTAAAAATTGGTCAGAATGTTTATGTTTTTCATTTTGGTCTAAATGTAACCACAAATAGGAGAGCGCATCGGGTGAAAAGTTGTTAAAAGTGATTATTGCCGTTCCTTCTATGGTTTGGTTTGAATCATTGAGCAAAATATTCATATCATAATCTACTTTATTTTGCCAATAATCTTTTCCAGGTGATCCAGAAGCTGTGCGAATAGTACTTGGTGTAGGAAGTAAATTGGCAATAGAACCTATTTTCATTGCGTGATTTTGGGCAAAAATAGTTTGAATAGTTAGTAAAAATAGAGTAATAATACTTAAAAGTAAATTCCTTTTGTTTAAAATGCCCGTAATTTGGCTGTTTTTCATATTTATTATTTTAATGATTAAATTTGAGCTTGTTTTTTTATTTTTATAAGATTATTCTGTATTTTTAATTCTAATTTCAACCTGTTTCTGTAAAAAACATTATTTTTTTCAATATTTACACGAAATAAGTATGGTAAAATAAAATTTAATTCTTAGTTTTGTAGAATATAGCTTATAAAAATTGAGTAATTATACTTAACTTATTTCAGATATAAAATTATTTAGTTTAGGGTGCAAATTATATTAAAAATATAGAGAATGACAAATCAGAAAACACAAAAAATCATTGTCATAGGAAATGGAATGGTAGGCTACAAATTTCTTGAGAAATTAGTTAATAAACCCAATCGTGATTCATTTGAAATTGTAGTTTTTGGAGAAGAGCCTCGTGTAGCCTATGATAGGGTGCATTTGAGCGAATATTTTGGTGAAAAAACCATCGAAGAGCTTACCATGGCTCCGCTTGATTGGTACATAGATAACAAAATTCAAATTCATGTTGGCGACCCCATTCAAAGCATAAATCGAGAACTTAAAACCGTGCATTCCTTTCATGGCAAAGAGTTGAGATACGATTATTTGGTTTTGGCTACAGGCTCAGCAGCTTTTGTACCTCAAATAGATGGTGTAGAAAAAGACGGTGTTTTTGTGTATCGTACCATTGAAGATTTGGATATGATGATGGATTGGGCGAAAAAATCCAAAAAAGGTGCCGTTATCGGTGGTGGATTATTAGGTTTAGAAGCTGCCAAAGCCATGTTGGATTTAGGAATTAAAGACACTACTGTAATCGAATTTGCTACCAAGCTTATGCCTAGGCAGATAGATGAACATGGTTCTGCGCTTTTAAAATCAAAATTAGAAAATTTAGGGCT
>JAAFJZ010000294.1 GCA_013298205.1 Cytophagales bacterium | reverse complement strand
ACGTTGTTCAAAACGATGATTCCATGCATATGATTGGGCATAATTTGAAAAACATCCAATTCAAAATTTAAAAAACGGTCCGATAATTTAAACCATTCATCAAATGCAATTTTACCATATTGATTTAAAACCATTTCATTGTTTTCAATATGACCAAAGGGCAACCGCAAGGGATTGCCCCTACGTTCGCAACAAATGGTTATAAAATACAATCCTGCCTGCGAATAATCATATCCTTTCAGGCGTATGGATTGGCGATTATGTAGGGCTGGATTGTAGGGCATCTCTTTAATTTTTTATTTCAATTTTCCCATTCATCAACTTTGGTAATAAAGTATCTCGGGTGGCAGTTAATGATTGGATTTGAAGTTGATTTTCTCTAATTTTTTCAAAGCTACTTTTTAGAAGGCTTGTGAATTTTTCTAAAATATCTTCTGTTGGTATATTTATTGAAATTTTAGACAGCTCAAAATATGTAATTTGAGGAAATGTGCCTGACCTTGTTTCTGCAAGCATTTGAAGTTGATTTAGAACTTCATCGCTTTTCATAAAAAAATAAACAAGAAGGTTATCAACTATACCTTTTGAACGTAGTACCATTAGTTTAGTTGAAACAACATAGTCTTTCGCATCAAAATCAACAAATGCGTAACGTTTGTTTGCTGGTCTAATTTCTGAAAAAAGAATATCCCCTTTTTGTATTGATTTTTTTGCTTGACCTGGTAAATTTTCATAGACTGTATAATTGGTGTGAAGAAATTTACCTTCCAAAATATCAGAAGTGTTTAGAAAAATTGCTTTGCCATTTGGAAACTTGAATGTTTTTGAAACCGTTTCTACTAAATCTGATAAATTTAATTTTCTCCAACCCTTCGGCAAACCATCTACCAACTCACCATCAAAGTTCGGAAACTTAAACTCTACAAACCATTCCTTAAAAATGGCTTGTGCCATCGCTTCTAAGGTTTTGTTCATTTGTAGGTTAAGTTCTATTTTATCGTCAAGGGAAGTTAGGATTTGGGCGATGGCGGTTTGGGTTGCGAGGTCTGGTAGTTGAAATTCAAAATCAGCAAACTGTTTAGCATTTGCTCCAGGTTGTGCAGAGCCTCCAATAATTGAAGCAACATAGCTTTTCCAAAGAGCCGATTTTAGTAATTGTCCAATGTAAAAAGGATAGGCAACTTGCTTATTTATTTTATATCTAATTAGATATGAAGCAAAAACTGCATCGATATTTTCATCTTTAAAAATTGCTGTTGCTCCCGTAGAAGCTCCTGTTCGGGCAATTACAATATCTCCAAGTCCTAATTTGTATTTTTTGTGATTATCTTTTGTAATTGGGCAATATGGAACTTTCTCCCAAGAAATAAAATCATACTGAATATCCGTAATTCTCAAAAATTTTGGACCTACAATTTCAGTATTTGCACTTTCTGTATAACCATATGCAATATTATCGCAAACCTCTCCCAACGTATATGTTTTCCATTCACTCATAATGTCATTTTATTTTCGGAAAAGACATCGTTAAAAATAAATAATGCATTGATATTCATAATGTTAGCTATTTTGTTTTTTATTTTATTTTTCATTTATTTTTTTTTGAAATAAGGAAATACACTTTATTTTTATTAGCACCTTCAGTTTCTACCTCTCCATTATTTGCCAATTTATATATCGTTTTTTGTATATCATTTGGTAACACTTCACTCAATCGTTGTTGTATTGTTTTCATATTACTACGACCATTGTATTTAAGGTCTTCCAAAATCAATGCTTTTAGCTTGTGTGGCTCTATGGTTTTGAGGCTTGGGGTAAGGTTGAGCTTGGCTTGTGAAAACAAATCGGGGTTTAGCAAGTATTCTGTACCTTTTTTGGCTCCACGGCTTATCAAAATATTTTTATCAAGTAGTGAACCCAACCAATATTTTAGTTTATCATCGGCATTGAGTTGTAGTGTATTTGATAGCTGCGTAGATAATAGTTTTTTTCTAGTGGCTATTATACCAAGTGTGATGGATTCTTTTTGTGTGAGCTGAAAATGCTTATTAATGTAGTCAATTACAGAAAGTGCTTCTTCATCAATAATACCCGAATACACTGTTACAGCCATTTTGGTAAAGTTGGTTTCTATTTCTGGAAAAGGTTTAGCATCAAGGCTTAGCTTTTCATATACCAAATCATAGCCTGAGCCTTCGCCTTCCATCAGTTTAAGGTCGTGTAGGGTCTGTATCAAATGTGGGTTTCTGCGATGGCGTTCGTGCAAAATATTATCTTTAGAAATACCCATTGGCAAGCCTCCTGGATTGGTAAATACGATTCTATCGGGATACACTTCTAAAAAAATATCGCCTGAACTAGTGTATCGTTTATGAGCAATACTGTTGATTAATAGCTCTCTTATTACTTCTTTTGGATAATTCCTTATGGTATCTCTAAAAAGCCCATTGGTTAGTTGATGAGCATAAGTGAGCTCAACAGCCTCTTTTTCAATTTCAAGCAACAGTTGCATTGGGTTGTTTTGGTGAAAATGATATTTTTTTTCACGAATTTTTTCTTCTCTTTCGTTATAAACTAAATATTGAAAAGTAATAGGGTAGCTCAATCTAGCTCTTTGGGCAGGTGTACCAAGCCAAAGTACACCTAAATTGGTAAGGTAACCTTCGGGTGAAAGCAACTGGTAAAACTCTAAAATCTCATTATCTACTTTTTGCTTGATAAAATCAGATACTTTTTCTGATTTTTTTATGTGAGTTAAGAAAAAGTTGATTTGTTCTATATCGGCTTGCTGTAATGTTATTTTTTGAGCAACCACCAATTCCCATTGAAAAGCATTTTTTTCAGCCGCAAGGTCTGTTAATTCTTCACTTCTTACAGTATAACAATTATCAGAAATGCGTATCAAAACCTTTCCTGAAGTAGTGGTTGCAATGGTTCTACTAGAAGGTAGTATTTTAATAACAAAATATTCTGCACCATTTTCGTGTGTAATAATCTCAGGATTAACAAGACCAACACCATCTGTTAATGAACGAAGTCTGCTAACTACTTTGTTGATTTCATCAATATTTACCTTTTGCGTTAAAGGGGGCTCGGATTCTTTGTCTTCTATACCAATTATCAAAGTACCTCCTTGAGCATTTGCAAAGCAAACACAAGTTTCAGCCAAAGATTCTACATCAGATTTTTGTCCAATAGCTTTCTTAATGCTCTTAAACTCAATATTGCTATCTTCTTTCCAATTTGTCATATTTCAAATCCAATTTTAGCAAGGTTTAATTTTATCGCTTCGTCCAACTCATTTGCCTTTTGCATTTGTACAGAAAGTGTGGCTGTAAGTGTTTGCATTTTATTGTCAAATGCAATTCCATCTTCAGCTACTGCTGCAAAATCAATGTATCTGCCAGGCGTAAGTATGTAGTTGTTTTTGCGAACATCTTGTATGTTGGCAGATTTACAAAAGCCTGCAATGTCTTGGTAGGGCAAAGACAAGCCATTGCCCCTACTTCTCCAATTGTGGTAAGTGTCCGAAATTTTAGCAATATCCTTTTCGCTTAATTCTTTTTGTTTACGGCTTATCATTGTGCCTAATTCTCGGGCATTAATAAATAATATTTCGTTGTTTCGGTTTCGTAGGGGCAATCCCTTGTGGTTGCCCCCATCTTTGTTACGAGCCAAAAACCACAAACAAGCTGGTATTTGAGTATTGTAAAATAATTGCGAGGGCAAAGAAACCATACAATCTACTAAATCGTTTTCAATCAATTCTTTTCTGATTTGTCCTTCGGTAGCAATTTCAGAACTCATACTGCCGTTTGCCAAAACCACACCTGCTGTTCCGTAAGGTGCCAATTTGCTAATGAATAATTGTAACCAAGCATAGTTGGCGTTTCCTGTTGGTGGCACACCATATTTCCATTTGTGCGTTTCGGCTTTGTTTATGTTGTAATCGCTTACGTTAAAAGGTGGATTGGCAATTACATAATCAACTTTTAGTTCTGGAAAACCGTCATTCATTAATGTGTCACCTAGTGCAATT
>JAAFJZ010000293.1 GCA_013298205.1 Cytophagales bacterium | reverse complement strand
TCCACTTTAATAGAATGTCTTTATCCGTTTTGCCATAGACATCGGTTACGAAACTAGCCACTTCATTTTTAATCATAATTTCACTATAATCTTGTGATTTATAAAAATTACGTTGCGAAGTCAATTCTTCGGTAAGCACAGATTCTTTTAAAAATAAAGGTGAAAAAGAAGTGATTAGCGTGAAATTTTTCGTTTTCGCATCTCCATAATAGATATCAACTTTATCTATTTTTTCTGAAGGTATCATTTTTTCATTCACATTGTATAGTGTGTTATAATCTAAAATCAATTGATCACCAGAGTGCCCTATTTTTTTAGAAACTGTTTTTCCCTCATATAGATACCTGTATATGAAATATTTTGTATCGTTCATAGGATATTTACCTGTATTAAGTTTGATGTGATGATAGTCGCCCACTATGGCGTATTTGCTCATTCCTAAATAGCCTTTCAAATCTATCTCACCATCTGCAGACTCAGCACCTCGTGTACTCAAATTTCCATTACTTTTTAATGGTAAAACAACATTTTTAACAAAAGCGACCATTTCACTGCTGTTTGCGCTAGTTGATGCGGGTTGGGCTTTGATGGTAAACCTACCTCTTTGTGTACTTATCAAAACAGCAGCCGCATCGGCAGTCATGAATTTTACTTGGTCGTCAGCACTTAGTTTATCTCCTACTTTATAGGGCTTTCCAGTAGCTTTACTTGAAATATTTCCCTTGATGTGGATGATATGGTATTGTTCTTTTGAAACCTGAAAAAAGATAATTACGCTGAACAAGATTATTTTTAACATAGCATTAATTATTTAAGATAAAATACAAATTCGCCTCCTTCATCTCCAACTTTACTAAGGGGATTACCTACTGGTGTTTGGTCAGAATTGTTGGAAACTGAAGTTTTTACATATTGAACGATTTCAGAAACTGGAAATTTCTTCTTTTGGTTGCTTTCTAAATATTTTAAGAAATAGGTACAAAAAGGACTATTTTTCCCCATTTGTCCGTCAGAAACATATTCTAAGCGACCAGAAGTAAGCCCCCATCTTGATTTTACATTTTCTACATTTTCTATATAGCCTCTTGAACCTTGAGAGAACAATGAACCTGAAAAGCAGGCATCAGCTACCAAAAATGTATGTTGTGTATCAATAGCTTTGATATATTTAAGCAATGAAGCATTGGGTAAATAGTCGGTTTCCACTCCTTTTTTTGCGTTTACAGGTATCCAATACCCTTCTTCCAAATCAGGATTATAAAATCCGTGACCAGAGAAATAAATCATCAAATTATCTTTTGGCGTGATTTTCTTTTTCAAATCTGTAAAAGCAGTAAACATAGTTTGAACCGTAGCTTTTTCATCATAAATTTCAATCATATTTTCTTTTTCAAAAGCATATTTATTCAAAAGTACTTTTTTAACATCAAGTGCATCTTTTACTGCATTTCCCAGCTGCGGCCAACTGGTATATTTTCCTATACCGATGATGAGTAAATAATTTTTTCCTTTTGCGCCTGGGTCAAAATCCAAATCATTGCCCATGCTGCTGGTTTCTACTTTAGCTACTTTTTCTTCTGAATCCATAGAGCGGGTAGCAATTTTTATATCTATCGGTTTGATATCAAGTTTGGCAATGTCATAAATTTTTAATTTATCTGTAAAATCTGAGAATGTAAGCGTTTTCCCATTCGGACTGATTGCACAATCATAAATAATGCTATTGCCTCCAGAAACATTGTAAACAGATTTTCCTGTTACAAAATCTGTAATATAGACTGAATTATCATGTCCTGCACTGATTACATATTTTGCATCGGGGGTAAATTTGGCAGACTGCACCCAATTGGAGTGAACTTTAATTGTATAAGGATTGGTAAAGTTTTCTACATCCCAAATTTTTATTTGTTTGTCGTCAGATGCTGTTAAAAGGTATTTGGAGTCGGGACTATATGCCACACAACGGATTTGTTTGTTGTGTGCAAGTATTACTTTATTTGTACTACCATCAGCTACATTCCAGATTATTAATTGGTTATCAGCTCCTACAGAAGCTATTTTTGTGTTATCATTGCTAAAGGTAAGTGATAACACTTCTTTCTTATGCCCGCCCATGGTTCGCAAAAGAGCCCCTGCATACGCATCATAAATTCTTACTTTTTGGTCTGTGCTGGCTGTGGCAATATAATTTCCATCGCTCGAGTAGCACACATAAGATACAGTACCTTCATGCCCTTTTAATGAAAGAGCTTCAGTTCCCGATTTTATTTCCCAAACTTTCGCAGTTTTGTCTTTGCTACCTGTTACAATATACTTACTATCTGGGCTAAAGACCAAACTAACTACCCAATCTTTGTGTCCTTTAAAAGTATTGGAAAGAAATTCGTTGTTAATATCCCAAAGATTTACTTGATGATTCATGCCTGCAGTAGCAGCCAATTTAGAATCTGTGCTAAAACCAACAGCTATAATACCTTGAGCTGGATTATTTAGGGTTTTAAAAGGCTTTTCTTGAGCAAAAATCTGATTAGCGCAAAGTAAAAGACTGAAAAGAATAATTTTTTTCAACATTATAAAATAGATTTAGATTTTACTAAGCCAAAACGAACACCAGCTTGAATGCTAATAAAGTTACAATTACTTTTTAATAACAAGTTTGATTGGGTAAATATTGTTGAATATGTTCCTTGGAGGAACAGTATAATATTTTCATTTAATTTATAATCGCAACCAATTCCAAATTTTGTCCCAAAGGCAATAGATGGCTCTATTTTTTTTGCATCAAAACGAAGTAAAGTATATTTATCTCTTACAATATCATCTCCAAAATCTACATTTCCTACTCTACTTTGTTCAAAATATCCCAATCTAGGCTCAATTTCGGCTAAATAATAGTTTCCACTTAATTCTGCTAACAGATAAGGATTGAATTTTTTAAGTGGAATAAATTTGTAACGACCTTCTATGCCTATAGATGTATTTGAAAAATAAGAGTTAAAGCCATTTTTAAGTTTTTCTTCTTCTACTTTCGCATTGCTCGCATTGGGCAAAGGATTTTTGTAATTAAATGATAAGAAGTTCATTACATTAAGTGCAAGTACCCATCTGGCATTAGGATTGTATTGAAAACCTACACCTAGTTGTACTCCATTATTAAAATTAGGGAAAACAGTAGGTAAAGAATCGCCATCTATTTTCAAACCTACAGGAACCATGGTTCCGCCTAATGCATAAAGCCAAAATTTCTTAGCAAAAACATCTCCAGAACTAAAATCCTGAGCTTTTGATACTTGAGTTAAGGTAAATAACGCAAGTAAGAGTAAAATTGAGATTTTATTTTTCATATTTATTGTAGGGATCTAAAGAAAATTTCATGGTTGTACATATAGCTACCATCTCGGGTAAGGTAGAAAAATGTAATTTTCATATCAGTAGCACTTATGTTAGCAATGGTGGCTTTGAAAATCTGATCCACGTCATTAATTCCGTTTTTGATTTTGAGATAAACTGTCTTGTCATCGTCTCCTGCAAAAAAATAAGAGTGATTATAGTCTGGTTGGTAAATGTCGCAACGAATCAAACCTGGAGTTTGTACAATTTTGCCACTCATGAAAATCGTCCATACATCGGTTTTTTCGCATTCACGCAATTGTTCTTTATTATTTACTTTCCAGCTATAATTAATCCATTGCTTACTTTTTCTGTTATGAAAAAGTTGTTGAGTAGTTGGTTTTGTATCTACCAATTCGGTGCAAGCCCCAATAAAAAGGAGGCTTAGAAAAGATAGCGAAATTAAGATTATACGAATATTCAATATTTTTATTTCCATTCTAGGGTTAAGTCTATGATTCTTCTTTGCACAACAGGTTCTCGGTAGTTATCTTCCATTACCCTTATTCTATTGGGATAGGCTGTAAATTTTCCATTGGTTACCAAATAATTACCTAAAATAACCGATTTAATAGAAGAAGTTTCAGAACCAGGATATTGAGTTGCGCTTGGTTTGCTGTATAATACAAGCTTTGGCGCTGTTGCAACGTATAAGTATAT
>JAAFJZ010000292.1 GCA_013298205.1 Cytophagales bacterium | reverse complement strand
TGCATCTTTAAATATGGGTAAATACTGATCTTTATAACTTTTTAATAGATTCAAATTAGAATAAAGATAAATAAAACTGCAAAGAAAACCTAATGGAAAAATTATGAATAGAATATGTTTTTTTTGAAAAAAAGAGATATTTAATGCGCCAAAATAAAAAAAAATTGGTATTAAATACATCAAAGTTCGAGCTGGCGGCAAAACTTTTTGTGCAAAAATCAAAACAAAAGGTAGAACAGTTAATAAAATAAATGCGAATACAAATGAATATTTTTTTTTCAAAATCAGGCCTATCAAAGTTACAAACCAAATTAAAATTATAAGCCAAGTTTCATGAATTGATTTTATATTGAAATAAATGATGTGCGAACTTATTTCTTGAAAAAAATTAAAGAAATGAGATGAAAAATAAGCTGAATTTAATGGCTTTACCCAATTGTTAGCAAAAAGCTTTTGATAACCACTAATTAAAAATACAGGAGAATACAGAAATAAAACAGTAAAAAAAGCGACAATACTTAACTTTAAAATATAAAGAAGCTTCCCTTTTGCTTTAAAGAAAACTCTTAAAATAAGCAAAATTGCGTCAGGCACAACGAAATAAATTGAACTTGGCAAAACATATAAACTACATACCCAAACTATTATTCTGATTTTAAAATGTACATTTTCAGAGTAATTTACTTTTTCAGATTCAAAAAATATTAAAATTGAAATCAAGATAAAAAACCATTGTAAGCCATACCCACGGGCATGAACAGCATAATACATGATTTCGGGATGAATATTAAAAACAGCTGTTAAAATAAGTGAAGGATAAAATGGCAAAAATCTAGTTAAACCCAAAAAAAATAATAACATAAATGAAAAACCAAAAAATAATGCAGGTAAACGCATAATAATGAATGGATTACTAAAGAAAATATCATTAAAATTACAAAGTAAATTGTATAAAATATGGTTATTGGGAGCGGGGTAGTAACTTATAGTAGTGATAAAACCTTTGTTAACGAAAGCAAAGTAGGAATTGATTTCATCTACATGAATTGGGTAAGTAATCCATAAATAAAATCTTAAGCTAACTATAATTATAAGCATTATACTTAAAAAAAACTTCTGTGTCGGATTTAAGTTGGAAATATACAGAAAGACATAATTTTTAAATTTTGTACAATACAAGTAAAAATCTTTAATCCATTTAAGTAATTTTTCAAAAGGATTAAAAAATACAAAAAGTAAAAAAAAACTTAAAGATAATATAAGGAAAACAAATTGTATTTCTTTCCATTTACTTAAAGGTATTAACAAATAAATTTTGTCAACCTGTGTTTCAAGATTCAAAAACGTAGCTAAAAAAAAAATAGTTTGTTGATAAGGCAAAAAAAACAAACTAACATTTAGAATTAAAAAAGCTGTGAAAAGGAATTTTATGTTTGTTTTTTTCATTTTTGATTTAGCAAAAGTAACTTAAAAAACTTAGACTAAAATTTCGTTTTTATACCTAACAAATAATTCAATATAAAAAAAAATCGGAAAATCGCTAAAAAGGTTGCTTAATCTCTTGCTATTTTGAGATACTCTAAATAAAAAAGAATTTTTATAAAGTATGTTTCAAAAAAATTATATCCTAAATAAAGGAGAGCAAGATGTGTAAATAAGTTAAAGAGTAAGTTTGAAAATTTAAAAAGGAATTAAAAAAAGAAAAAAAGTTTGGTTTTAAGACAAAGTTTTAAAAAAATAAAATTTAACTTTAAATGCTTTAGTCTTTTAAAATTTGATAATTTGTTAAAAGGTTTTTTAAAATTTACCTTATTTGCCCATTTCCTTTTACAATCCACTTTTCAGTTACCAATTTCTCTAACGCAAATGGACCTCTTGCATGAAGTTTTTGGGTCGAAATACCGATTTCTGCACCCAAACCAAAACAGCCTCCATCGGTAAATCTAGTAGAAGCATTGGCATAAACTGCTGCTGCATCTACTTGATTGAGAAAAAGCTGACATTCATCTTCATTTTCAGAAATAATAGCTTCTGAATGCCTAGAAGAATGTTTTTGAATATGCTCTAATGCTTCTTCTAAACTAGAAACTGTTTTAATAGAAAAATTTAGCGAAAGATATTCTTTGCCAAACGAAGTTTCATCTGCCAAATGAAGCAAATGATGAGGGTAAAAATCTTTAAGTTTTAAAAAGGAAGCTTCGTCTGCATAAATTCCTACTTCAAATTTTGACATCAAAATAGATAGTTTTTGGTAAAAATCTATCCCTACTTTTTGGTGAACAATTACCGTATCCAAGGCATTGCAAACAGATGGGCGGGTAACTTTGGCATTTGTACTTACCTGAGCAGCTTTTTCCACATCAGCATACTCACTTATATAGGTATGACATACGCCAGCTCCAGTTTCTATGGTAGGTACTTTGGCATTTTGCCTTACAAAATCTATCAAATCTTGCCCGCCTCTTGGAATAATCAAGTCTATATATTCTGTTGCTTCTAAAATATCTTTTATATGACCTCTATCAGTAGGCAAAATCTGAACCATATCGGTGGAAATATCTGCTTTTTGCAGCGCTTCTTGGATGATTTTGACCAAAATCAAATTGGTAAATTGCGCATCGGTACCACCTCTCAAAACAGCTACATTGCTCGATTTTATGCAAAGTGCAGCTACGTCTATGGTTACATTGGGTCTAGATTCATAAATAATTCCGATTACACCAATAGGAACAGAAATTTTTGTAATCTCTAATCCATTGCTCATGTTTTGCTTGGAAAGCACTTTTTGGGTTGGGTCGTCTAGTTTTGCTACATCGCTTAAAGCTTGGCACAAGCCTTCTATTCTTGCTTTATTAAGCATCAGCCTATCTTTTTTAGGATTGGCATCGTCCATTACATCCAGATCTTTTTTATTTTCAGCTATAATCGCCTCTTCATGAAGCATAAGCAAGTTTTGAAGATGGGAAATAAATGTATTTTTTTTCTCAAAACCCAAAAGATGAACCAAACTAGAGGCTCTTTTGGCTTTTTCGAGAATGGTTTGTACTACCGCATTCATAATATGAGTATTTTCGTAAGCTGATACTAGCTTAATTTTGATTTGAAATAAAACTTAGGCTTAACCTACACTGCCTTCCAAACTTACGGCAAGCAATTTTTGGGCTTCTACTGCAAACTCCATGGGTAGTTGGTTTAAGACTTCCTTGGCATAACCATTTACAATCAAAGCTATGGCTTGCTCTGTGCCAATACCTCTTTGATTGCAATAAAAAATTTGGTCTTCACCTATTTTGGAAGTTGTGGCTTCATGCTCTACAGTTGAAGTATTGTTTTTTACTTCAATATATGGAAAAGTATGTGCACCGCAGGTACTGCCCATCAACAAAGAATCACATTGGGAGAAATTTTTAGCATTGTCAGCTCTCTTGGCTACTTGTACCAAGCCTCTGTATGAATTATGACTTTTTCCTGCTGAAATTCCCTTTGAAACGATACGAGATTTAGTGTTTTTACCCAAATGAATCATTTTCGTACCGGTATCTGCTTGCTGGTAGTGATTGGTAACGGCTACAGAATAAAATTCTCCGATGCTATTGTCTCCTTTTAAAATCACACTTGGGTATTTCCAGGTTATAGCAGAACCCGTCTCTACCTGAGTCCAAGAGATTTTAGATTTCTCACCTGCACAAATACCTCTTTTGGTTACAAAATTATAAATTCCACCCTTGCCTTCTTTATCGCCAGGATACCAATTTTGCACTGTAGAATACTTAATTTCGGCATTATCCATGGCTATAAGTTCCACTACGGCAGCATGAAGTTGGTTTTTATCACGCATAGGTGCAGTACAACCTTCCAAATAGCTTACAAAACTGCCTTCATCGGCTACAATTAAGGTACGCTCAAATTGCCCTGTATTTTCGGCATTTATTCTAAAATAAGTAGAAAGCTCCATTGGCGAGCGTACACCTTTGGGAATGTAGCAAAACGAACCATCGCTAAAAACAGCTGAATTGAGAGCAGAAAAATAATTATCTGCCACTAGATCGGAAGAGC
>JAAFJZ010000291.1 GCA_013298205.1 Cytophagales bacterium | reverse complement strand
AATTGGGTTGAACCAATTTCATACACAAAGTTAAAAAAAATAGAATCAATTGCAGTTTCAAAAGTTGAAACACATACTGAAATTATTAAAAAAGCTAAAGAAACTATAGAACTATCCGATTCTGATTGGGAAGAATTATTATTAGATTTAGAAGAAGCTGAATTTGAAAATCAATCAAAGCTAGAACTATTATATTCTATATTAAGATAATTGCAGATTTTTATAGTAATATTTACCTAATTAATTATTTAAACTAAAATAGAATGTCCACTTCTTGTTATTCATTTAATTTTAACAAACTTTCAAAGTATAATTTCAACTTTATAACTTTAGAAGAAGTAATTTTCTTAGAATATTTATTGCATCATTACCAAAAAGAAACCCTTCACAAAGTGATTTACAAAAGGGTAGAAAATGAAACTGGTTTAAAAAAAAGCAAACAAGCTAAAGCTATTTTGTCATTACAAGAAAAAGGGTTTGTAAAAATTGGCAACAATGAAAGCCAAAATACTTATGACATACAGTTTGAGAAAATCACTTCATCTTTAAAGCAGTTATTAAAAACTGCTTCACGCACTGCTTACAATTATTATATTTCATTTCAACTGGCTAAAGTTACAAATTCAAAACCTTCAAAAATCAAAAAAAGAAGGTATAAGAAAAAGTCTAAAAACGCTCCAATAGTAAATCAAATTTCACTTTTTGAGTAAAAAGTTAGTAAATTTTAAAAAGAAAAAAAATAATCTAGAATAAGGTTTTAAAAAATCTAACTACAATTATAATCAAGCTTAAAAAATATTAACTGCAAAAAAATCTTTCAATATTTTTCCTAATTTTTTATTTTCAATTAAAAAACCATCATGCCCATAAATGGAGTTAATTTTCTTAATTTGAGCATTGGGAATAGATTGGGCTAATAAAATTTGTTCACAAGGAGGAAAGAGAATATCAGAAGTTATAGAAACAACCAGCGTTTGAGATTTAATTTGTGCTAATGCAATGGGTAAACCACCACGCCCACGTCCTACATTGTGAGAATCTAAGGCATATGTAAGTGTTACATAAGACTGACAATTAAATCTTTTCACCAATTTCTCTCCTTGATGAGTTTGGTAAGAAATAGCTTTATAATTTTGAATTTTATTGTCAGCGTCCAGATCTAATTGTGTTTTAGAATAGGCTTCATAATTACGATAAGAAAGTAAAGCTATCGAGCGAGCAGCTGCAAGGCCTTTTATTCCAGCCGCTTCGTTATTTTCTAAACTTGTTTGATCAGCTCTAATTGCCATCCTTTGGCTCTCGTTTAAAGCAATTCCCCAAGGCGAATGTTGTGCATTACTAGCCATTAAAACAAGCTTTTGTATTAAATCAGGATACATAATTGCCCATTCCAAAGCTTGCTGTCCACCTAATGAACCTCCTATGCAGGCGTATATAGAGTTGATATTAAGATGAATTCTTAAACGATTTAATCCATTTACAATGTCTCGAATTGTTATTAATGGAAAACTGGAATAAAACGGTCGGTCAGTTTTGGGATTATTACTCAAAGGTCCAGTACTTCCATAACAAGAGCCAATAATGTTCGCACAAATAATATAGTATTTATCTGTATCAAAAAACTTTCCTTTACCTACCATACCATCCCACCAAGATTCCACATCTGAATTGGCTGTAAGTGCATGACAAACCCAAATCACATTGTTTCGCTTTTCGTTTATCTTTCCACTTTCTGAGTAAAAGATTTCTATTTCATTAAGCGATTCTCCACTTTCCAGTAGAAATTCTTCTTTAAATTTTATTGTGCCGTTCTTCAATTTTTGAAAATGGAATTAAAAAACAAAAATGGTATTTTCTATTCATATTACAATATGATTTTTAAAAAGATAAAAAGATAAAAAGATAAAAAGATTAATTTATTTATTTAATGAAATGTATTTTTTTTTTAAGATTTAATTATATAATTTTGCAACCCTAAAAATAAATATTTATGAGCGTTACACGTCTTAAAAGAAAACTAGCAAGAAGAAGGTCGAAATCGGCAAGAAGAAAACTAAGTATAAAATTATTGACTACTATACCAATACTTAAAAATGTGGATGTAGAAGCTATAAAAGCAGAATTTATTGCTGCAAAAGCAAAGCTTTAATTTTTATTTTTCTTAAAAATATAGATTTTTTTATGGTTAAGCTTTTGATTCATTCTCAAAAGCTTAATTTTTTTTAAAATATCCTCATACAATTAATGATTGGATTCTTTTCAAAAGCCAAGTAATTCAATCATTCTCAAATTCAATACATAAATCATTTACAGCTAATTAATCCGATGATTTTTAATGTGCTTGCTAATTAAGTTCAAACGTTTTTATTAAATTAAAAAAAAACGCAATATAAATTGAAACTCAAAAAGTATTTAAACTATATTTGCACCCTTATTTTAGGAATCTATTCACAAAATCATGTCAAAAGAAGAATCATCAAGCCTCCAAGAAGTATTAGAAGGAAACGAAGCACTAAGTGGAGCTTATAAAAAAGCTGAAAACTTTTTTGAAGCCAATCAAAATTTAGTTTATGGAGTAGGTATAGGAATTGCTGTATTAATTATTGGTTTTTTTGGTGGGAGATGGTATCTTCAATCTCAAAATGAAGAAGCTCAATCTACCATGTTTCAGGCTATTTATTATTTTGAAGCAGATTCATTGAAAAAATCTCTCAATGGAGATGGAAATAATCCAGGTTTTATAGAAATCATTGACAACTACCCACTTACGGACGCCTCAAATTTAGCTAAATTTTATGCTGGTGCAGCAAACCTAAAATTAGGTAATTTTGATGATGCGATTTTGTATTTAGATGGTTTTTCAGCTTCTGATTTTTTAATTCAAGCAAGAGCATTTTCTCTCACAGGCGATGCATATATGGAAAAAGGCGAATTTGAAGATGCAGTAAATTATTATGAAAAAGCATCTAAAAATAATTCTAATAAAGATTTTACGCCTACTTACTTAATGAAATTGGCTTTAGCTCAAGAATTACTAAATGATTTCGAATCTGCAAATAAAACCTACGATAGAATTATAAATGAATTTCAAGATGGTGCTCAAACAAATGATGCCAAAAAATTCAAAGCTGCCTTAAGTTCTAAAATTGTACAGGAGTAATTCTATATGTCTTCTGCACTTAAAGGAACTTCTGATATTTTTATCCAAAAAAATGAATTTTCACCAAGTCTAAAGATAGGTATCCTTGTTTCTGAGTGGAATAGTGAAGTTACAAACGCTTTAAAAAATGGTGCTATAAATTTGCTTTCACAATATGGCATTTCTGAATCTCAAATTATATTAATTTCTGTTCCAGGGAGTTTTGAATTAAGTTTAGCATCTCAATTTCTTTGCGAAAAGCAAGAAATTGAAGGAGTTATAGCTCTAGGTTGTGTGATTCAAGGAGAAACTAAGCACTTTGATTACGTATGTCAAGGTGTTACTTATGGATTAACTGAAGTTAGTCTGAAATACAATAAACCCGTTATTTTTGGAGTATTGACTACCCTTACACAAACTCAAGCTTTGGAAAGAGCAGGAGGTAAATTTGGAAATAAGGGTGAAGAATCTGCTCTGACACTTTTAAAAATGATTTCAATCAAAAAAAAATTATCTTAAAAAAACATTCGTTTATGTTGGTTTTAAAATTTGGTGGTACTTCGGTAGGTAAACCAGAAAGAATGCATTCAATTGCCAATTTGATTTCTGGTGCAGATAAAAAAATAATAGTTTTATCTGCTGTTTCAGGAACTACAAATACATTAGTCGAAATTTCAAATTCCTTAGCTAGAAAAGACAAAAATGGTGCTGAAAGCTTAATAAATAATCTTTTCGAACATTATAAGGTTTTTATAAGTAAACTATATTCAAAACCTGCATCGTTAAAAAATGGCGAAGAAATATTGGAAAAGCATTTTTCATTATTAAAGTCTAAAATTTTTGTAGACTTTAGTAGTGTTCATGAAAGAGAAATTTTAGCAGAAGGAGAATTGATTTCTACTCAACTTTTTCAAGCATATTTAGAAGAAATTAATGCCAA
>JAAFJZ010000290.1:1406-4093 GCA_013298205.1 Cytophagales bacterium | reverse complement strand
TTATGGAAGTAAAACGATAGAAAAAAAGAGTAAAAAGAAAGCTAAAGCAATATTAAGTTTGGAAGAAGAATACAAAATCACTGGTCCAAATGATAAAATAAATATGTTGAGACTAAACAAATTGATTACATCACTTACATTTGATAATTTGAGAGGCAGCGGTACATTAATTGAAACTGGAGGAGTAGACCGATTTGGAAATCATAATTTCAAAGCTGGATTTTTAGGAATTTTTGATTTGAACTCAGGAAGTATTTATGGTGAATACAGTTTGTTGAAATTTCGTACTGATTTTAAAATTCGTTATGAAAAAAATAGATATTTTGCTTTTTATTCAAATCCCAATTATGCGCACATTTACGACCTTAATAAATTAGAGCTTACCGCTTCTTATCCATTAAGCAATTCTATGCGTTTTGAAATTACACCTTCATTTGCTAATAATAGTTTTGAAGTCGTAAGAAGCCCATCCTCAATAGACGATAGATCATTACCACTTACAGGATTAAGAACCAATTGGGTTTTTGATAATACTTTTAACTATGGTCCCAATTTATTGAAAGGTACAAGGATGAATGTTTTTTGGGAAACATACCAAAAAACAGGTGATTTTTCTAACCATTTTAGCCGATTTAATATAGATATAAGAAATTATCAGCCTATTCATAATGAACTTATTTGGGCTACAAGACTTTCGTGTGGGCATAGTATGGGAAATTCTGCTCCTTATGTAGTTTTAGGTGGCTTAGACAACTTTGTAAACTTTGGCAATAGAAGCCCAAACTCGAGCGATGCTAACTCTCCATTATCACCTCCCGGGCTTAAAAACGACAATAAAAATATAATGTTTATGCATTTTGCTACCAATTTAAGAGGCTTTAATTATGGCGCTATGTATGGAAAAAGCTATTTTCTTTTAAATAATGAATTGCGTTTTCCTTTGGTTAAATATTTTTATAAAGGTACTGTAAGTTCAAATTTTTTAAGAAACTTAATGGTTTTAGGGTTTTTTGATATCGGTAGCGCGTGGACAGGTAATTTTCCTGTTTATATTCCAATTATAAATGAAGAGGCAAAGAGGAATACGATTAATACAACATATCCTTTAAATGGAAATCCTTTTACTGCAGAAATTGTAAATTATGAAGCCCCTTATTTATATTCCTATGGTTTTGGAATTCGATCTTATATCTTAGGCTTTTATGCTAAACTTGATATTGGCTGGGGAGTAAAAGATTTTGTTTCTCAACCTGTAAACTATGCAATTTCGCTTGGATATGATTTTTAAATAAAATATTAATAGATTATGGTTTTGAGTTTAAGAAAAATCGAGCTAAACCTAAATTTAATTTATATATTACAAACCTTATCAAAATTTTAAAGTTTATTTCATAATACTTATTCCCTCATAAAACATTTCTTATTAAATGCTTATTTAATTTCATATTCAGAATTCTTTAGTGAGATTATAAAGAATGTTACTTATTGAATGATTTAATCTAAAAAAATTATCAAAATTATTATAAAACACTTTATTTATTTTGAAAATAGTACTAGATAAAATTAGTGATTTTTTACTCCTAAAAATTCCTGCAAGTGAAAGAATAGAGTTTAGGAAACAAATACAACGAAAAAACAACATTTGGATAGAGCTTTATGTGCTGATTTCTTTTATTCAAGCGACTGTAGATTCTTACAAATTTTCATTATGGGCAACATTTTTTCCAATATTTGTATTCTGTTTTATTGTTTGCTTTTTATCTTTTCTTTATTTAAGAAAATACTATGTTTATAAATTTTTAATTGTAATCGTTTTAACAACTTTTTCATTTATGTATCAAATGGAAGGGTTTTCTAGCAAACTAAATAATTTACCAGCATACATAGATATTGGCATACTCGCACTTTATAAAGATTTATGGGTTTTGAGTTTTTATTTTATAATTGTAATTATCAGGTTTTCTGTGGTTTATTTATTACAAGGTCAAATTATCACTTTTTTTCCAGGCTATGATTTTTCTTTTTTTACAATAAACGAAAATACAATTGGAATGGAGATTAGATTCTTTTTCTATATGTACCTTACTATGATTGTATTAAGTTTAGTTCAAAGACATTCCACATTTCGAACCTTACAAAAAAGTCGAATTATTGAAGATCAATTATTGAAATTGGAAGAAATTCAAAAGAATCAAGCTTTAGCCAATAAACAACTAACTGAAAACTCAATAAAATTAAAAGAAACAGCAGACGAACTATTTCTTTTTTCTCAAGTTGTAAAAAAAACACAAAATTCAGTTTTAATTACCAATGCAAAAAAAGAAATTATATGGGTGAACGAGGCATTTATTAAAAATACGGGTTATGCTTTAAATGAAATTATTGGCAAAAATCCAGGCACTTTTTTACAAGGTAAAGATTCAAATTTTGAAACGATTCTCAAAATGAGAGAAAACTTGAATGAAAATAAAACAGTAGATGTTGAGATTCTAAATTACACAAAATCAGGCAAAAAGATTTGGTTTAGGCTTTTAATAAAACCACTTTTTGATCATAAGCTCAATTTAACACACTTTGTTTCAGTACAAATTGATGTAGGAATTAATAAATTACAGGAAATAGAGTTGCAAAACTTAAATGAGGAGGTAATAAGGCAAAAAGAACAAATTATAGAACAACAAAAAATA
>JAAFJZ010000290.1:0-1396 GCA_013298205.1 Cytophagales bacterium | reverse complement strand
TTCAATCAAGAATCAGCCATTATGAATCTAAATTGATTTCACTTTTTGAAAGCACCAAAAATGCCATTTGGCAAATTGATACTGATTTTAATTTGCTTAACTATAACCGTTCGTTTGGAAACTTAGTAGAGAATATATTTGAAACAAAAATAGATGGAAACAGTAATTTTAAGTTAATTTCTCCACAAACGAATCAAGATATTTTCAATGAGCTTATAAATGCTAGCGAAAAATCTCTTCAAAATACATATCAAATTTTTACTTTTTCATTTGCAAAACAAAATTTAATCATTGAATTTAGTTTTAACCCAATTATAGTTGATAAAATTGTAACGGGTGTTTCCATCTTTGGTAATGATATTACATTACAAACCCAAAATGAAGAAGTACTCAAACAAAAAGCCGATTCATTAAAAGAATCAAACAAAGAGCTAGACACTTTTATTTATAAAACAAATCATGATTTAAAAGCACCAATAGCTACTGCAAAAGGTATTTTAAACCTGGCTGCAATAGAAAAATACGATAATATTTATATTAAACATTTAGAACAATGCGTAATCAAATTGGATCATAGTTTAGATGTATTTCTGCAACTTTCACAGATTATAAGTACAGTTGTTAAGGTTTCAAAATTCAATTTACTTGAGCTTTTTACCAACGGAAATTACGACAAAATGGAGTCATTTGATTTGATAATAGACCAAAGTATGGACAAATACATCATTTCATCCAAACCACTTTTAGCCAGCGTTATTGAATACATCATTCTTAATGCAATATCTTTCAAAAAAGAAGATGAAAAAGCCAAAGTAGAAATTAGATTAATTGAAGATAATGAAAATTACCATATTTTAATCAAAGATTATGGTTTGGGTATAGAACCCAACATAGCTGAATATGTATTTGATATGTTTTTCAAAAGCAGATCTTATGCCAATAATTTAGGTTTAGGCTTGTATTATGCCAAAAAAATTATGACAAAACTTAAAGGAAATATTACTTTCGAAAGTTTACCTCTTCCATTTACAATTTTTCATCTTACCTTTCCTAAAGAATTTTAATAAGTCGCTTCCCGTCTACATTTAAAAAATTATTTTTTATTCTTTTTATATCTCCTTATTTTTGCAAACCAAATTTTAACTGGTTATAGATTTTAATAATAAGCACTAACAATACAAATAATTTTATGCAATACGATGTAGTAGTAATAGGTTCTGGACCAGGTGGTTATGTAGCAGCAATTAGATGCGCACAACTAGGAATGAAAACCGCAATGATTGAAAAATATGAAACCTTCGGAGGTACATGTTTAAACGTAGGTTGCATTCCTTCAAAAGCCTTGTTAGATAGTTCTGAGCATTACCATAATGCTACTCATACTTTTGCTGCGCAC
>JAAFJZ010000029.1 GCA_013298205.1 Cytophagales bacterium | reverse complement strand
AATTGCGTGGCCTCGCTCATACAATTGCACAATTCATCTATCTGCTCAGGCACCAAAAAAGGTTCATCACCCTGCACATTGATAGCAAAATCAAATTCCTGCCCCATTTTATTCATTACCTCATTGCAGCGATCTGTACCCGTAGCATGGCTCGAAGACGTCATGATAGCCCTGCCCCCAAAGCCTTCCACATGCTTAAAAATTCGCTCATCGTCAGTTGCCACAATAAGTTTATCTATTCGAGTAGATTTAGCCGTTTGTTCATACACCCTTTGAATCATAGTTTTGCCCTTAATATCTACCAAAGGTTTGCCCGGAAAGCGAGTAGAAGCATAGCGAGAGGGAATAATGGCTAAAATTTTCATTTCGTAGGTATAAAATTTAAAGTTCTATTTTATAATGAGTAAAAGCCAGCAAGCTATAAAAAATCATGGTTTGTATTAACAAAAAAATAAGATTTTAAAAGGATAATTACAAAAAATGCCTTGGGCGTGCCCCCTTGGGTCGAGCTATCGCTACAAGTCCTCGTTCGTGCCTCACTTGCGGGCTTTTCGCTCTATCTCTCACGCAAGAGATTAACAAATAAACGCTAGGTTGCGTTTATAGAAAAATTAAAGGCCATTAGTTTTAAAGAATCTAAATGATAGACGAAATAAAAAAATCAATTAACTCAATCCTCTACGAGAGAGTTTCGAGTCCATTTTATGGGACATTAATAGTCTCTTGGTTAATTATCAACTGGAGAATTTCTTATCTGACAATATTCGTTGATCAGGACAAGCTTGACAAAAACAAAATTGATTTTATCATTGAGAATTATTACTCCATTAACAGCTTAATCATATTACCTGTAATTTCTACATTAGTTCTTTTGACAGTGATTCCTTTTTTAACAAATGGCGCATATTGGCTTGATTTAAAATTCAAAACATGGAGAGTTAATAAAAAAAACCAAATTGAAGGAAAACAACTATTGACGTTGGAACAATCCATTATATTGCGCACAGAAATGAGGGAGATGGAAGATAGTTTCGATAAATTATTAGACAGAAAAAATGAAGAAATAAAAACATTAAAAACTGAACTTGATTCTAAGCGTGTGATAAATTCAGACAACACAAAAACAAAGACTTCAAAAAGACTAACAAGAAGCGGAAAAGGTTCAAGCTATTCAATGGGAGATTATAATGAATTAAAAAGTAACAAAAAGCTTTATGACGTTTTTGAGCAGATTGCTAAATCACTAAAGGACTCAAGTCAATTTCCAAAAGACATAGACGAAAAGATTAAAGAATACTATTTAGTTAATGAGATAGTTGACGTAGATGAAGATGCTTGGGGTAGTAGAGCCTACTTCTTGACATTTAAAGGTGAAGGGATTTATAAAGAACATTTTAATAACACGTTCAGACCCGAAAACTAAAAGCCCACAACAAAATGTTTCTGCAATGGTGCGGTGAGGTATAAGTTTTTATCTTCGTTCAACGTTTGGTTTCGTGGGATAGTACGCGGCTTCGGAAGCGCACTACTGCAGAAACACAAACGTTATAGGGCATTTTAAGACCCCATTATCGCTTAAGACGAGGACGTTTTTCTTCAAGACTTTTATCTTGCTGACTACGCCCCTTTATGAATGCTGTAACAAGACCTGTCAAACCGCCAATACCTAAAATACTCCCTGACCATTCATGTCCAGTTATAATGCAATATGTTGAAGCTGACAAAGCTGCAATTCCTATCAAAAAAGCTAAAATTTGACCAATGTTACTTTGGAGCATTTGACCACCTATAACTTTGTTTTCCATTTTTATTCTATGGTCAAGCTGTTTTTCTGCCATTTGCATTATCCTTTCAGCACCATTTGGAATTATTAAAGAGTATTCAGACAGTGTTTGAGGGTCTGGAAGCGGACCAATATGTGTCTTGTGCATCGTTAAGACAAGACTTCTTATAATTTGTTGTTTTTTTTGCTTTGGTATGCCTTCAAAAATCTTTGGATCGATTTCTGTAAGTTTCCTTTCAACTTTGGCTAAATTACCATTTTCAGAATCATCCTGTTTTTGAACTTCGTCAGACATAGGTTATTTTGATGAAATCAATACTTTTTTATCTTCTTTAATTTTGTCGATAACACTATAAAAATCTTGACCAATTGTCCGGAAATCATTTTGTATAGCCATTTCATCCGCTTCAAATCCTGTCTCGGAAGAATTAAATTCGTAAAAATTCCCAGCTAAGTTTATAACTGTTCCAGCCCCAGACAAATAAGAAGGTGTTGAAAATAAAAAACCTGTTGTATATCTTTTTTGCTTTTTCATTTTGAGTTGACTTTAATTTATGTATAGAACGAAAATTCACTAAGTTTATTGCAAAGTTAATAAGTATTATATGCAAACCGACATTTAATTGGCAAATATAATAAAAACGCCCTATAATAGCACCTACAAGAAATTGGCGGTTCAGTGGTTAAATGAAGTTTTTTGCTTCGAAATCGCTCTACTCCGATCTCTCTGGCACACAGAACACCAAAAAGCATAATGCCACACACAAAGTATCTTAAAACCTGTTTATATAATTTTTAGAATTAGAAATTTACGCTGTTGGTTCTATAAAAATATAAGAAGACCAAGCATTCAATTCAGCTCACTAAAAAATTAAAGTAAATTGTAAAAAGATTACTAAAGGCACATTCGAGTTATTAATGCAACTGCGAGCTTTTGCATTAATAACTCGAATGTGATTAACTATTTCAATTTGCCAAGGCAATTTGGAAATGTAATGGAATAGATTTAGGTTTATTGCTTGAAGTATTTGGGTAGGGGGAGGAGCGGTAAAGATCATCCCTATAAATGCTAGGTTGCGTTTGGAGGGATGATTAGAGTCAAGGTTAAAAGACCGCAAGTGCAATAAACAAACAACAGTGCAAAATGACTCAAGCCAAAGCTGAAAAAACAAAATAGCTATTTTTTGCCAACGCACAAACAAAAAAAACTATTTTTGGATCTGCAATTTGAGAACAAGTTAAAATGACCATTCAGCAATACATCGACAACCTAAACCAACGATACAAACTTGGTAATGCCACCGAACATACATTTCGTGGCGATTTGCAACAGCTATTGGAAAGTATGTTGCCCGATATCAGAGCTACAAACGAACCCAAAAGACAATCTTGCGGTGCTCCCGATTATATTTTAACCAAAAAAGATATACCCGTTGGTTTTATAGAAGCCAAAGATATTGGAGACAAAGACCTTGAAGGAGTAAAAAAAACAGGCAACAAAGAACAGTTTGACCGCTACAAAGCTTCGCTCAACAATTTGTTTTTTACCGATTATTTAGATTTTCATCTGTATAGAGACGGACAATTCATTACCAAAATTGCCATTGCAGAAATAACGGTAAAAGGAATAATTGCCCTACCTCAAAATTTTGAAACTTTTGAAAACCTCATCAAAGATTTTAGTAGCCACATAGGGCAAAACATAAAAAGCTCACAAAAATTGGCAGAAATGATGGCAGGCAAAGCCCGATTACTTTCTGATGTAATTGAAAAGGCTTTGACAAGTGACGAAACCCATAACGAAGACAGCACTCTGAAAGACCAAATGGTGGCTTTCAAACAAATACTTATTCACGACATTACTCCACAAGGATTTGCCGATGTATATGCCCAAACGATTGCTTACGGTATGTTTGCCGCTCGTTTGCACGACCCTACTTTGGCAACTTTTAGCCGACAAGAAGCTGCCGAACTCATTCCAAAATCAAATCCATTTTTACGAAAACTGTTTGGCTACATTGCAGGACCCGATATAGACGACCGCATAAAATGGATAGTAGATAGTTTGGTAGATGTATTTTTGGCTAGCAATGTAGAAGAAATTTTAAAAAACTATGGCAAATCAACAAAAATGGAAGACCCCATTATCCATTTTTATGAAACTTTTTTGAGTGAATACGACCCTGCTTTACGTAAGGCTCGTGGCGTTTGGTACACACCTGCACCAGTTGTAAATTTTATTGTTCGTGCAGTTGACGATATTCTAAAAACCGAATTTGATTTGCCCAACGGACTTGCCGACAATAGCAAAACCAAAATAAAAATTGACGTACAAGGCAAAAAGGTAGAGCAAGAAGTACATAAAGTTCAAATACTCGACCCTGCCACTGGCACGGGTACTTTTTTGGCAGAAGTGGTAAAACACATTCACAAAAAATTTGAAGGGCAAAAAGGAATTTGGAGCAATTATGTAGAAACACATCTATTACCTCGTTTAAATGGCTTTGAGTTGCTAATGGCAAGTTATGCCATGGCGCATCTAAAATTAGATTTGCTGTTAACGGAGACAGGCTACGCTTCGACAGGTTCAGCGCAGGCAAACAATCGTTTAAAAGTTTATCTTACCAACAGTTTAGAAGAAAGCCACCCCGACACAGGAACTCTTTTTGCGAATTGGTTAAGTACCGAAGCCAATGAAGCAAATCATATCAAAAGAGATACACCTGTAATGTGTGTGATTGGAAACCCACCGTATGCGGTGAGTAGCACTAATAAAAATGAATGGATACAAAACTTAATTGCTGATTATAAAAAAGACTTAAATGAACGCAAAATAAATTTGGATGATGATTATATAAAATTCATTCGTTATGGACAGCATTTTATTGATAAAAATGGGAGTGGAATTTTGGCTTATATTTCTAACAATAGTTTTATTGATGGCATTACACACCGCCAAATGAGAAAAAATCTATTAGAAAGTTTTGATAAAATTTACATTCTTGATTTACACGGAAATGCAAAGAAAAAAGAAGTTTGCCCTGATGGTTCAACTGACCAAAATGTATTTGATATTATGCAAGGTGTTTCTATAAACATTTTTGTAAAAACTGGAAAGAAAAAGAAAACTGATTTGGGGCAAGTTTTTCATTATGATTTACAAGGGAAAAGAGAATTTAAGTATGGTTTTTTAAATGAAAATTCTATAAAATCATTAGGCTGGAATAAACTAGAATACACACAACCCAATATGTTTTTTGTCCCTAAAAATTTTGATGAAATAAAACAATATGAAAAAGGTTTTAGCATTAATAATTTATTTGTAGAAAACGTTGCAGGAATTGAAACTATACGAGATGCAATTACTATTCATTTTAATGAAGAAACATTGAAAAATGTTGTGACTGATTTTCTGGATTTAAATGGTGTTGAAATTGCAAAAAAATATAATACTGAAGATGCAAGGGACTGGAAAATAGGGAGAGCAAAAGAAGATATAAAACTAAATATTAACAATAAAAATGTTTGGCAAAATATTAATTATCGTCCTTTTGATATTAGAAAGACTTTTTATTCTGGCAAGCAAAATGGCTTCGTCTGTAATGGGAGATATAACGTAATGAAGCATTTACTCAAGACGAATTTGGGTTTAATTGTGAAAAGAGGATTTGACGAAGAAAATTCAGCACCAACTTTTATTACAAAATATATTATTGATAGAAGAGGATGGACAAGACCTGGAATGCAAGGAGCTGAAAGCACTTTCCCGCTCTATCTCTATCCCGAATCCAACGGACAAGAACAAATAAAAATCAAACAAAATTTAGATGAAGTTGAACTATTAGAATTAAGAAAAGAAGAATTACAAACGATTATTGATAATGCTGAAAAATCTTTTCAAACCATCAAAAAAATGTATGAAGGTGTTTTAAATCCTGACGATGAAATGAAAAAACTTTTTAAAAGTCAATCTAAAAATCTGCAAAATCTAAAACAAGAATTAGAAATTTTAGAAAGTAAATTACAAGGAGCACAACCAACAAATTTATTTGCAAATCAATTATTTGAACAAAATACGAGAATACCAAACCTAAATAGGCTAATCGTAAAGCAAATAGCACAGAAATTAGGTTTAACTTTTACCAACGAAAAGGAAACTACAAATGGTACTTTTGCCCCAATAGACATTTTAGATTACATCTATGCCGTTTTACACAGCCCAACTTACAGAGAGAAGTACAAAGAGTTTTTGAAAATAGATTTTCCTAGAGTGCCTTATCCAAAAGATTTGACAACTTTTGAAAAGTTGTCAAATCTAGGAAGCCAAATCAGGCAAATACATCTGTTAGAAAGCCCTATCGTAGAAAAATACATTACGCAATATCCCGAAGATGGCAACAACGTAGTGGGCAAAATAAAATACGAAAACGTGAATAGCCCTGCCTTTCAAGGCAGGGTTTACATAAACGAAACCCAATATTTCGATAATGTGCCCGAAGTGGCTTGGAATTTTTACATAGGTGGCTACCAACCAGCCCAAAAATGGCTCAAAGACCGCAAAGAAAGAACGCTTGAATTTGACGATATTTTACATTATCAAAAAATCATTGTGGCATTGAGCGAAACAGATAGATTGATGAAGGAGATAGATAAAATTGAAACAGTCTAAATTAATTATCCTACAACATTTGTATCTTTGCACTATGAATAAAACTTCCTTTAAAATAGAAAATAAATAATGATTGATTTAAGACAGGAAGCATTTAATAGTATTAGTCGTGTTTTAGCAATAACTAGATATGATATTGAACAGCGTCAATTGTTAAATGAATATGGATTAAATATTCACGGAGAAAACTACTTTAGAGATGTGTTTAATTTCGTGTATGAAAAAAAATACGATAATGATAATTTTAATAGCCAAAATAGTGCTTGTATTGATTTAGTTGATAATAATGAACGTTTAGCATTGCAAATCACTACAACAAGAACAAAAGAAAAAATTGACAATACCTTTAAGGCATTAAATCTTGCAAAATATAAAGATTACTCAATAAGAATATTTTATTTACTTGACAAATCAAAACCAAACAAAGAAACGATTGAAGAATACAAAAAGGATTTCAATGTTGATTTAAACGATTGCTTGTTTGATTACACAGACTTAATCAAAAAAATTGCTGATTTAGAAACTCCAAAACTAATAGAGTTGGATAATAAATATTTCAAGAATAAAACCGAAAAATACACTGACGAAATTGTTTTGAATCTTGTTTTTAAACATTTAATTAAAAACCACTCAAATAAAAATCCAAACTATGATGATGATTTCGGAACAATTGATACTAATGAAAAAATCAAGTTAAACAATATAAATAGTAGGAGAGAAAATGAAATTAATAAAAGTTTAGATTATATCAGCTTAGTAAATGATGATAACGACCTTTTAAGTGATTTAAGAAAATTGGTTGTAGACAACTTATACAAGGAAGTTTTAATTGAGCTATTATTATCAAAGGAATCTAAAAAGGCATTAGAGAATAAAACACTTATAGAGCTTAACGATTTATGTAATAATCATAATATTGATTTCAACAAGGTTATTAGTAATTTACATTCAATTTTAGAAGGAAAAATAAGTGTTCAAGATTTTAATTCTATGTCTATTATTTGGATTATTATTTCATTCTTTTTTGAAATTTGTGATATTGGTCTGAAAAAATGATACTACCTACTAAAACAATACAGCCAGTTGATAGTCTATTAAGTATTTCAGCTTTAATAATTGAAATATTGAAAGAAAAAGAGATGACTTTAGATGACTTATTTGATGAGTTCAACAAAATGTATTATAAAAAAATAACTATAGAAAAATTGATATTGTCTGTTGATTTTCTGTACATAACAAATAAAGTAATGGATAATAATGCAATTATTAAAATTAACATCTAGTAATCCAAAATTTAACACAATAAACTTTGAGAAAGGTTTAAATATTGTTGTTGGTACTCAATTGACTAAAGAGCAAAAAAAGTCAATTAACGGTATCGGCAAAAGTATGTCCCTATCTTTAATCCATTATTTATTTGGCTCAAGTTTTAAATCAAAATCAGAAATTAAACTTAAAGAATATTTATCAAAATATGGTGAATTTGAATTGTCATTTATTCACAATGCGAATGAGCATATCATTAAAAAGAATTTTTCGCAAACAGATTTCTTAATAGACGGAAAAAAGACTACACAAAGTCAATATCCAAAAGAATTAAACAAATTATTTCTAGGTGATTTAGATGCAAAGCCCTCATTTAAACAAATTTTAAATTGTTTTGCAAGAAAACATAGTAGCGAGACAAGTTACTACAGCAATATTTTAACGCAACAAGCTCGACCAATTGAAGACTATGATCAAAGGTATACAAATCTATTCTTACTTAAATTAGATTTAGAGTTAATTGAAGAAAGTTACTCTGTAAAAAACAAGTTAGAGAAATTAGAGAAAGCAAAAACAACAATTCAGGATTATAAAAAGGCATTAGATAGTTCTAACATAAATGATTTAAAAGATGAGATAGTTAAGTTAGAGAACCAATTAAAAAAATTTATTATTGCTGAAAACTTTGATTTGTTAAAACAAAAGGCTGATGATTTAACCGTACAGTTGAATGAAATCAGAAATAAAATATTTTTTAATGATAAGACTTTAAAAAGAAAAGAAATAAGCTTAGAAGATTCGAAAAACACAAGTATTGATAACTCAAAAATTGAAAATATTTTTAATGAAGCTAACTTCTTTTTTAAAGAAATGGTCACTAAAAGACTAGAACAAGCACAAGAGTTTCATACAAACTTAATTAACAACAGAAAAAAAAGATTGACAATTGAAATTAATGAATTAAAACTTTTATTAATTAAACTACAGACTGATAAAGAATTTATTTCTAATGAAAGGGATATTATTCTAAAAGACTTGAATAATAGTGGCGCTTTAGAAGAGCGTGATAGTATTAAAGACAGAATTAGAACCCTTGAAAATCAAAAAAATGATTTAGAAAAATACGAGGACATACTAAATGATTTCAAAAAAGACAAGAGCAATTTAGATGTTAGGAACGCTGTTTTAAAGAAAGAAAGCATTGTGTATCTTGATAAAAACCAAAAGGAACATAATGAAATAGAGAAAATTTTTAGAGATTTAGTAAAACAATTTTACGATAACCAAGGAGGTTCATTTAAAATTGAAGAAGCACCTTCTGCTAAGTATCTTTTCAATATTAATTCTCATATTCCAAAAGATGGAGCACAAGGCGTTGGAGAGGTGAAAATATTTTGTTATGATGTTCTGTTATATTTATTGAACAAAAATTTACTGAATTTTTTAGCACACGATGGTTGCATTTTTTCTGAAATGGATCCAAGACAAAAAACGACAATATTTAAAGTAATTCTAGAACTTGTAAAGGATGATAATTTTCAGTATTTTTTAAATATCGGAGAGAACACATTAAACGAAATTTTAGATGATAAAAATCAAATAAATATTTTAACTGAACAAGAAAAAGAAACAATAAAGAAAAGTATTAGATTGACATTATCTGACAAAGAATCAAAATATTGGTTGTTTGGAGAAAGTTTCGACTAGTAATATGCCAACGCTTGACAGCCACACACATTGCCAAGCCCCACGTGCTAACGCTAAAACCCAAAGCCAAAGAGCATGTCTTCCCTAACGCATAGACAGTGCTAACTCGACACGAAAGACTATTTCGAAAAGAAGGTCCCCACTCCTATGTCTGTGCCACAAATACCATCACAAAGCATCATTCCTCAATAAATTATTTACGCTTTTGGTTTCATAAACAACCTCTAAAGAACATAGCATACAATTCATACTGCCAAAAATCCTGCAAATATTGGATTTAATAAACTATTTATTGCGTAGATATACAATTTAAAGTAACTTTGAAAATATAAGAAAAAATCCAATATTATGCTTTCAGTAGTTGGGACATATCAAAATGGTTATGTAAAACTTGACAAAGATTATTCGTCCAATAATCCAGTGAAAGTGATTGTTACATTCTTGGAAGACATTCAATTAACATCTGAAAAGGGACTTTTACTTTCAGACTTTTCTTTTGCTAAAAGCCAAAAGAATTTGGAGAACTTCAAAGGTTCGTTTAGTGACGCAGTTATTGAAGAAAGAAGACTTGAACTATGAAAATATTTTTAGACACTTCTACTTTATTTAAACTTTACCACCGAGAAGCTGATACAGAAGAACTTGAACGAAATTTATGAGCCATTAAAATTACAAGTGTTTTTCTTTCTGAGATTGCGAAAGTAGAATTTACGTCTACAGTTTGGAAGAAGGTTAGAACAAAAGAAATCACGGAATTTGAAGCCCAAATAACTTTGGACTTATTTGAATCTGACTTTGAAAAATATCATTTTGTATCAACTGACAGTATTATAATTGAACAAGCTAGACTTTTGACATCAAAATATGGTATACAAGGGTTAAGAACTTTGGATAGCATTCAACTTGCAACTGCTTCTTCATTGTTTCGCCATGTTGAAAAATTTTTCACTGCAGACAAATTATTGCAATCTTTTTTTGTAGCAGAAGGTTTGCCAACAAACTTTTCAGTTACTAAACATTTAATCAACTAGCAAAAACGCCTTTGCATAAAAATGCCCTTTCGAGATTTGAGTGAGAAAGGTCTTTTTTTGAACAAAATATTTTGAACTTTAGTTTCTATATATATGTCATGATTCATATTTCTTTCAAATTCATTTTTTAGATTCTTATTATATTTTCAATGTTTTTTTAAATAAAAAAAACACAATCCTATTAATAAAGTTTTGCTAATATTGATATTTTAAAAATCAATGTTAAGTTATAAATTATGGAAAAACAACAAACCATTTTAATTACTGGTGCTAGCGGATTAGTTGGTAAAAAACTAATCGAATTATTATTAGTTCGAAAATATATTGTAAAAACATTAACAAGATCAAAATTAAATATCCCAGAAATTAAATCCTATATTTGGTCAATAGAAAACCAGACAATTGAAGCTGAAGCATTGAATGGTGTGCATACCATCATTCACTTAGCTGGTGCTGGAGTTGCAGATTTGCCTTGGACTGAGAAAAGAAAAAAAGAAATACTTGATAGCAGAACATTATCAACAAAACTTATTTTAAAAACCATAAAAGATGGAAATTACCCTGTAAAAAATTTTATTTCTGCATCTGCTATTGGATATTATGACTCTAAACAAGCAGATATTTACTGCAAAGAAGATGCAAATCAAGGTAAAGATTTTCTATCTCATGTAGTTAAAGAATGGGAAAACGAAGTAACAAAAAGTACTACTTTGGAAATGAGATGTGTAATTTTAAGAATTGGAATTGTATTAGCAAAAGAAGGTGGAGCATTGATAAAACTTATGGATTCATATTGAGGACTTATGTCGAATTTTTATTTATGAAAATGAAAATGAAAAAATATCTGGAATTTATAATTCTACGAGTCCAATTTCCCCCAATTTCAAAACATTTTCTTCTACATTAGCCAAGTTTTATACCGGTTTTGCAATTTCAATTCCTACACCTGATATTTTTATTAAAATGTTTTTTGGAGAAAGAAGTAGAATTATTTTAAGTAACCCAGCAACAGATAGTTCTAAAATTATAAATGAAGGTTTCAATTTTAAATATACAGATTTAAAACTAGCTCTAAAATCAATTTTGAAACCATAACTTTATTAAAATTTTAGATATTATTTAAAAGTTAAAACACGATTTTTAAAAATTGAAAATTAAATAGTATATATTAAATTTAAACACATTTTTTTGGGTATTTAGGACTTTAACCGTAATTTTACAAAAATAATTTTAATTAAAAATACCAATGGTAGAAACACTTAAATACAAAGTTAAAGACATTTCTTTAGCTGAATGGGGAAGAAAGGAAATCGAATTGGCAGAATCAGAAATGCCTGGTTTGATGTCTTTAAGAAAAGAATACGGAGTATCACAACCTTTAAAAGGTGCTAGAATTGCTGGCTGTCTTCACATGACAATTCAAACAGCGGTTTTAATAGAAACCTTAATTGCTTTGGGTGCGGAAGTTACTTGGTCATCTTGTAATATTTTTTCAACTCAAGATCATGCTGCTTCAGCTATCGCAAAAGCTGGAATTCCAGTTTATGCTTGGAAAGGTATGAACGAAGAAGAATTTGATTGGTGTATTGAGCAAACTTTGTTTGCATTTGAAGGTGGCAAACCATTGAATATGATACTAGATGATGGTGGAGATTTAACCAACATGGTTTTAGATCGTTTTCCCGAATTAGTTCAAGGTATTAAAGGTATTTCAGAAGAAACTACCACGGGTGTACTAAGGTTAATGGAAAGACAGAAAAAAGGCACTCTTCCTTTACCTTCAATCAACGTTAATGATTCAGTTACAAAATCTAAATTTGATAATAAATATGGTTGTAAAGAGTCGCTTGTAGATGCTATTCGTAGAGCTACAGATGTAATGATGGCTGGAAAAGTAGCTGTTGTAGCCGGATATGGCG
>JAAFJZ010000289.1 GCA_013298205.1 Cytophagales bacterium | reverse complement strand
TGAAAATATAGCTTACGATATTGAAATCCAAAACCTACCTCCAAATTTCGAGACAGCCACTGGTTTAAAAAACGAGGCAAATATTTTTAAAGCCGAAGATTATTACCAACTCGTAGATAGTCCATTTTTAGCATCTTCACAAATGCAAAAGAAAACCTATTGGGTAGAAAATACCCCCTTCACAATATGGTTTGAAGGCTTGTGTGTGCCAGATTGGAACCAAATTATCAAAGATTTCACCCTTTTTACACAAACACAATTTTCTATTTTTAAAGAATTTCCTTTTAAAGAATACCATTTCTTGGTTAGGCTGCTTCCTTACTCACATTACCATGGCGTAGAACACCATAATTCTACAGTAATAGTTTTTGGACCTGATTATGAATTTGGAGAAGCAAAGTTTTACAAAAATTTACTAGGCATTTGCTCACATGAGCTTTTTCACGCTTGGAACGCAATCAAAATACGTCCCAAAGAACTAAGCCCCTATGATTTTGGCAAAGAAAATTATTTCAATACAGGTTTTGTCATTGAGGGTTTCACGACCTTTTTTGGCGATTGGGTACTTTGGAAATCAGGCGTTTATAGCGATAAAGAGTGGAAAGAAGAGATTGAAACATGGCTACAAACGCATTTCGATAATGAAGGGCGATTTAATAATTCACTTTCTCAATCTTCCATCCAGCTTTGGCTTGATGGTTATGTAAAAGGCGTGCCCAATCGAAAAGTGTCAATTTACAATGAAGGAGCCTTGGTAGCCATGGTTTTAGATGCTTGGATACAACGCACGAGCGAGCATCAGCTAGATTTGTCCGATTTTATGCTTCTGATGTGGGAGCGATTTGGGAAAAATCAAATTGCCTATACATATAATGATGTAATCGAATTTTTTAAAAGTTGGTGTGGAGACGGTATCCTAGATTTCTTTGAAAAAGCCATTGAAGGCAAAGGCAATTTGGAAAACTATATCCCCGAAGCCTTAGCAAACTCAAAGTTAGGCATATTAAAACTAGAAAACGAAAAGCCCCTCGAAGCTTATTTTGGGCTTATTTTGAACACAGAATATGAAATTACGAAAATAGCAAAAGAGAGTCCAGCTCAAAAGAATTTAAGTTTGGGCGATAAAATCCTAGAGATAAATAAACAAAAACCAGAAAAATTTCAATACACATTTCCCGACACCCTACACTTAAAGATACTAAGAAACTATAGAAAGCTACATATTAATATAGATTGCGGGAAACGAACTTTTTTGCATAAGTATAAGCTTCAAGATTTAATAATTTAAGCCACAAACATTCACAAATAGGAAGGTTATCATTAGGGCGTGCCCTTAGCAGGTCGGGCTATCGCTACAAGTCCTCGTTCGTACCTCACTGTGGGCTTTCCGCTCTATCCCTCACGCATGATTTTTAATTACGTAAGTTTAGGAAATCAAAGTTAATTGTTTAAATTTGCTTTATGTTAATTTTGGGAAATCTACTAAGGAACAAATGCAATTTCCAAACTGCCAGCAAAGCAGTTGGTAATAGAGCTATCGATTGCATCGTAGCTAGCAATCGCGAACTCAACAACTCCCAAGACGTTTTATATGAATTTTGCGATTATTCACCTTTCAGAATAAAATTACGGGGGAAGTGCTTTAATAGTGGAGATTATCGCTATGGATTTAACGGACAAGAGAAAGAGAGAGAGCTAAATCCCTCATTTACAAGTGCCGAATACTGGATGTATGACGGAAAGCTAGGGAGAAGATGGAATTTAGATCCGAAACCCCAAATAAATATTAGTGATTATGCTTGCTTTGCTAATAATCCGATTAGACTTACTGATTACTACGGATTAGCACCAGGAGATCCTGCACCTGGTGAGAAAAAAGGTGATGGAAATAGCTACGTAAAGAAATCAAAAAATTCAAAAAATTTATTGCTACTATCTCCAAGTGGTAAAACCCACGAAGTGGGTAAAAATACCACTTATACATTTTCAAATGGCAAAGTTACTGATGGACAGCAAAAGAAAGCTGGGGTTTGGTCTTATTCAGATGGAGATACGGGTAAAAATTTTATGTGGGATAACGTAAATGGGAAGTTTGTAGAAAATACTTCTAATGAAGGAGGAGGCGAGAATTCTTTCCCTATATTTGGAAATTCAGGAACAACATACGCAGGAGAAAACAATCCAACAAATAATAAAACTGGAGATGACGATTATTCACAGCCACCTCAAAATATAGCTGATGCAGGTGGATTTTTTCATGACAAGCGTTTTGATAATGAAAACTTGAGAGGATCAGGAGCGAACTCAAATCCTAAGTCTAAAAAGCCTAACTTCAGTTTAGTCAAACATTGTCAAATGGTTATAGATATGTATAATAAAAAAGAAATAGATCCTTACACAGGTGCTCCTGTTTCAGAAAAAACATATAAAACCGCTGTATTGATGGAGTTTACTTTCATCGGTATAGAAATGTTAAGATAGATGAAGTACCTTGTATGTTTAGCGAGTACATGGTTGCTCCTTGGTTGTCAAGGGTTTGGAGGGGCAGGCACTCTAGGTGGAGGGTATTTATATAAATACGACTGCACCAGGGGAGAGCTTCAAAATTGTTTAGAAAATATTAAAATAAAAAATTCTGCTTATAATGTTCCTAAAAACTGGGAAGATTTCAATGATTGGAGTGCTGGGGGTTTTGACTTCTTAAATGGTATAACTTATTTTTTGAATGAATCGCAATATCAAAAAAAGGAAATGTATTACGTTACTCTTGTTCAGAATGATTATTATGATACAGTTTATACTAAACCTAGTTTGGTAGCATTGCGCTCTGTTTTTAATGTTGTAGATGGCAAGCCAAGGTGGTTACATCTTCATGACTTAAATAAGACAAACAAAGATAGAGTAGAGTTAAGGTTTCAACAAGAAATATTAAGCAAAATAAAATCAGCTTCCTGTTCATGTAAACTAATAGAAATTGAAAAGGATGAAGACTAACTTTACTCTACTCCTTGGTCTGTGGCACACAGAACACCAACCCCGTGGCAGGTGTCCTCACCTGCCACCTTACAAGTAATTGGTTTAGGGATTTTTAGGTTTTCTGATAAAGAATGGTTTTTCCCACTCCTTGGTCTGTGGCACACAGAACACCTGTACCTGGTCTAAGTTTAAGCGTAGCGACAACTTAGACCCCAAATAAAGGAAGTTTTCAACTTCCGTAACCCATCCTCCAGTAGTATAGTTTAAGAGTAAAAGTCTTGGTTTGGTGTTTTGTTTTAAAAATATAGCGGTTTGTGTTTTACAGCTTTGGTTTTTTGATAGGATTTTGATGGGTGTTGAATAATGAATAGATATACACTATATTTTTGCCAATATCTAGGGAATAGTGGATGATATAAGGAAAAATAGGCATTATATAAAAATGTATTCCGTTTTCAATTGGGGGTGTTGTTGGGTTTTGTTGAATAAAGTTTAAAGCTTTATTAAGTTCTTCTTTGAAGTACTTCAGTAGCTCGATAGATTTATTTTTATAAAATTCTTTAGCTACTTTAGTTTCATTTCTAGCTCTTACAAGCACTATTACTTTGCATTTCATGAATTAATTTCATTGATAAATTCATCAAATTCTAAAGCGGTATTGGGATTTTCTTTATACTCTTCCAGGTCTTTTTGGTATTGTTTTTTGAGTTGAGTTGTGATTATATCAGGAGAGGGATTAATATTTTGCACAATGACATCATTCCATTGTTTAAATACCTCAATATTGGGCGTAAGATTGTTTTGTTCATTAGCTATCTTCCAGCGGAAACGCTTAACTACTTCAAGAAACAAGCTATAGTCTTGCTCTGGTATGGTTATGGTTTGATTTAGCATAGTTTTATTTAATAGCGTAAGTTTTTTTGGTAAGAGGTAACTGTTGAATTTCTTGTATTAATGTTTTCACTAACACAACTTATTTTTTGCCTTTTCGCTTTTGTTGGTATCCTTCACCAACAAGCATTAACATAAATAAACAAACAAATATAATCAAAATAATATATTTGCTAAAGTATGTTACAAATTATATGAGAGTGTACTTATTTTTATTGCTAAAGACCGTCTAGGTAGCATAAATCCCAATG
>JAAFJZ010000288.1 GCA_013298205.1 Cytophagales bacterium | reverse complement strand
GTGTATCTACCATTTCTGGGTTGCAAATTATGCAAATATCGGGTTGAACTACGATACTTACTTTGTTTTCGTCTCTATTTTTTTGTAAGCGAACATCAAACGGAGCAACATATACTGTACATTTATTTTTTTTTAAGTAAAAAGAAATTTCTGTAAGTAATCTAGTTACAATTCTTTGATGATAGCTTGAGGGTGCACTCATTGCCTGAATATAGCCTTTTATAAGTTCTACTCTCTCCTCAAACCACCAAGTAAGGTAGTCTGCGTAGGTATATTGCTTGCTTAAATCAAGCTGTGAAATATCTGTAATTCGAGTTTGCATAATTAATAATCAAATATTTCCTCTAAATCAATCACCAAGCCATCCAAAGTATTTACGGGTATTTTTTCGTCTTCTACGTATTTTTTTACCATTGAAGCACAAAAACATCTACAATCTTGTCTATTGAGTCTATAATCCAGTATTCTTTTACGCCCGTTTCTTGATATAGTAAAAACTTTGTTTGTACATCATGCTTAATTGAACTCGGAGAAAGTATTTCGGCTACCATATCTGGTACACCATTACAACCTTTTTCATCTATGATGTCTGGGTTGCAAATTATGCAAATATCCGGCTGTACAACGCTTATGATTTGTTTGTTGTTTTTATTTCTATTCAACCTTACATCATAAGGAGCTACCCGCAACTGGCATTTTTTCTTTTTCAAAAAGTTAGCAAATTCAGTACTTAAATTTACAGATACTCTTTGATGTTTGTCCATTGGGGCTGGACTCATTTTATATATGAATCCCTTGATAAGCTCAACACGCTCTTCAAACCACCAATTTAGGTAGTCTGCGTAGTTGTATTGCTTGTTTAAATCAAGCTGCGATATATCTGTAATACGAGTTTGCATGATTTTGTTTAAACTAAATCATTACAAATATAAAAATAGATCAATTAAAAAACTTTATTTTCATTTTTATTTTAACTCGAAACTGTATTTAACCTTAATTCCTCTTCTAAAATCAAATCTAGAACATTAAAAAAACTTTTGTCATATTGCCAACCAATAATAACTTTTGCTTTCGTGTTGTCTCCATACATGTCTTCAATATCTACTGGTCTAAAAAGTGTAGGGTCTATTATTAATTTGTCTTCACTAATACCTAGATTCTTAAAAATATGAATAATTATTTCTCTTAAATAGATTGATTTGCCCGAACAAATGGTAATATCTTCAGCTGTATGATGTTGCATAAGCAACCACATAGCTTGAACATAATCAGGTGTAAACCCAAAATCTCTTTTGATGTCAATATTACCAACTTTTAGAACTTCTTGCTTGTTTTTGCTAATCGCAATGCTCTCTCTGATAATTTTTTTAACAAAAAAATTATTACTTCTCAAATAAGATTCGTGGTTAAATAAAATACCATTACAAGCAAATAGATTATATGATTCACGGTAATTTACGACTGTCCAATAAGCAGTGGCTTTTGAAATCGCATACGGACTAAGTGGATGTAAAGCGGTGTCTTCAGTAATAGGTAATTTTTTTACTTTTCCATACATCTCACTACTCGAAGCTTGATAAAATTTTATTTTAGAATTTGACATTCTAATTGCTTCCAAAATATTTAAAACCGATGTAATATTATATTGAAGTGTGCCAATAGGTTGTTCAAAAGATAACCCAACTGAACTTTGGGCTGCTAAATTATAAATCTCATCAGGTGCATATTTATTTATTAATTTTATAGTACTAAAAACATCCGACATATCTGCTTCTTCTATTTTTACAGAATCTTGTATGCCTAAATATTTTAATTTTTCGGTACTTGATTGATTATAACTTCGTGTTGTTCCAACAACTTTATAGCCTTTTTCAACTAAAAGTTTTGCCAAATAGCTTCCATCTTGCCCCGTAATTCCTGTAATAATAGCAATTTTCATCTCTTATAATTCAATCCCAAACCTAACACCTAATTCTTTTAAATCTTTTTCTACGGGAGGCAATAAATAAATACCTTCTGTCATTCTTTTAGTGGCTTCTGCTCTTTCGTAATCTCCAGGTATTTGTACTTTTTCTCCTTCTATGGCTTTTGCATTTCTAAACGCATTAATCCAAATATCCATATTTTTTTTAAATTCATCGGCAGGTCTAAACGCATCTATGCGCATAGCCCCAAAAAAATGACCTATCCCCTCGCCTACCGGATTGGCGGGCATGGGCAAAAAACTCACAAATGGCGGCACCCATGGACCATAATTTGCTCCAGAGAGTACAGCCGAAAATATATCAACAATCGAGCCTAAACAATATCCTTTGTGGCTGCCGTGATCTCTATCGCCACCCAAAGGCAATAACGCACCACCATTTTTTAATTCATTGGGGTTTACTGAAATATTACCTGTTTTATCTTGAATCCAACCTGTGGGAGCGTCTGTTTCTTTTCGTTGAAGAATTTCTAATTTACCATTTGCTGCCGTTGTAGTGGCAAAATCTGCCACAAAAGCAGGTTGCTTGTCAGCAGGAATAGCCACCGCAATTGGGTTTGTACCCAACATTCTATCGAGCGAAAAAGTTGGGGCTACAAGCGGACTTGCATTGGTCATGCTGATACCAATCATATCATGTTCCAAAGCCATCATGGCGTGATAACCTGCTATGCCATAGTGATTTGAGCCTTTTACACTTACCCAACCTGTGCCTACATTTTTGGCTTTATCAATTGCAATTTGCATGGCTTGAGGAGCCACTACTAATCCCAAACCCGAATCGCCATCGACTACTGCCGTACTTGGTGTTTCATGAATAATTTTTACATTCGGAGTTGCATTTACACGTTTGGCTTCCCACAGGCGAACATAACCCGAAAGTCGAGCCACACCATGCGAATCTACTCCACGCAAATCAGCCGAAAGCAACACTTCTGCCCCTTTTTTTGCTTGTTCGGCAGGGCAACCCATTTTTAAAAATATTTTTTCTGTAAAATCTTTTAACTTTGCGTACGTATACATTTTAAATTTTAATTATTTTTTTTAACCAAAGCAAATTTTTCTCTTACAAATCTTAAAATAAAATGTAATTTAGATCCAGATAATTTTCTAGAAATATAAGATCTTGTACACATATAAAGAAAGTAAGAATAGCTTTTAATTATATTTTCACCATTTCCAACTTTGCTTAGGTGTGTTTCAAAATAAGACTTAACCCAATTTTTATCTGATTCACCTTCTAATCTCATATTCGCAAGTGTTTCAGGTAAATAAAAAAAACTTGCTCCTTTTAGATAAAATTTCAACATTAATTCATAATCCATGGCATATTTAAAATTAACATTAAATAAACCATGTTTTTGATAAACTTCTTTTTTGATAAAAACTGAAATATGATTGATGGTCATTTCTTTTTTTAACAATTTATCGTTGGCAGTGTAAAGAAAATCTTTTACATTTTTTTTCCAATATTGAACATTGCCATGAAACAATTCTCCTTTTGAAAAATTATTTACTACTTTTTCTACTGCATTCAGCTCATACCAATCGTCAGAATGTATAATTCCAATCAAATCTCCATTTGCAACATTTATTCCTTTATTCATTGCATCACTTATGCCATTATCCTTAGCAATTTTTAAATTTATTTTGTTTTCATATTTTTTAATTATTTCTAAGGTTTTATCTTCAGACCCTCCATCGATAATAATGTATTCTATATTATCATACGTTTGATTGATTACACTTAAAATAGTTTGCTCAAGGTATTTCTCCGAATTAAACGTAATGGTAATAATTGAAACAAGTGGCTTTAATTGCATTAATGGTATTTTAAAAGCTTAGTATGTGCAAAATTGAATAAAAGTTTGATTTATTGAAATTATAAAAGACTATATTTATTAATTTACCAATAAATATTTTCATTTTTTTTAGATTAATCAAACGAATTATATTTATTAATATTTGATTTGATTAAATAAATAACTCAAAATACTTTTAGTTTTGGGGTCTAAATTCATTTTTCTACGCTCAAATACTTTTTCAGCAGTATTAAATACTTTATCTATTTGATTTATTTCTTTTTTATTACCAACAAGCCAAGTAAATGAGGGTATAAAGTTGGGTGGGAATCC
>JAAFJZ010000287.1 GCA_013298205.1 Cytophagales bacterium | reverse complement strand
CTCCTTTTTCATTTAATGATGGTTGCCCATTCCAAGTACCTGGTTTATTAATAAATTCATTTAGTCTTTCTGATTTCTGCCATTTACCATTTAATATTTTGGTAACATAAATTACGCAATTTCCATTTGGGTCATCACAATTTGTAAAATAAAATTTAGTTTTTTCTTGGTTAAAGTAACCTGCTCCATCGTTTCTTTTACTTTTTACATTATGAAAATTATCCCTATCGTCTAGTTCCTCCCATTTATCACCTTTTTTTTCATACCTATATTCTTTACTATGACCTTCACCAGTTACTGTATTTCTATGATCATGCGCCCCAACTCGTGAAGAAGTAAGTACTATGCTGCTATCATGTTGATAAATAAGAGGTGCATAATCTGAAAAAGCTGAATTTAATGGAGGAGGCAAAAGCATAAAACTATAATCTTTTTGCACACTTGCTAGCTCTTTTATAGCTACTTCACAACCTTCAATTTCAAATTTAGCTTGATTAATATATTTTACATCCTCTTTTTCTTTAGGCTTGAAATTTTTAATGAACATATTAAACGTTTGTTTAGCCTCTTCATACTTTCCGTTACTTTTTTGCATGGAAGCCAACCAATACTCCGCTGTATGTACTTCATGGTTTATACCCAATTTTACAGCCTTTTCATACCATTCTTCCGATTCCTCGTATTTAAAAAAATGCATATTGCAATCTCCTATCCTAAAATTAATATAAGGGTCTTTCTGATTATAAAATAACGCTTTTTTATAATGTACAATAGCTTCAAAATATTCACCATTATTATAATAATCATCAGCAACTTCTGTGATTCCGGGCTTATTCCTTCTGATTTTCTTAAATTTCTTTTGAGCAATTAACTCATTAGAAAAAAGTAATATACTTAGTACTCCAATAATACTAAATTTAAAAATAAAATGAATATTTCTAACTTTTGGCATAACTATATACGAGGAGTAGAAAATCTATCAATTTTATGTGATGATATCTTACGTATTGACAAAGATATTTCATAAGATCCTTGTCCATTAGAAAAGTAACGTAAAGTTCTGCTATTCAAATCATAACTTAAACCTAAAGTAAATACATCATTACTCATTCCAACCATAAAAATAAAAGAATCATTTAATCTGTAAAAACTACCTAAAATCAAATCCGTACGAGAAAACATTGAACCAGAATGTTCAAAAGCTTTCCAAGTCAAATACATACCTCCATTTAGTTGATACAAACCATTTTGATACAAAAAAATAGCATTGGGTGCTAAGTGAAACTTTTTGCTTAATTTATATTCTAAGCCAGCGTGTGCTTTCAATAATCTAGGCACAAAACTTTCTTTGCCATCTATCATTGATTCATTTGGAGTATTCAAATGATAACCTGCTACACCAACATGAGCTGTATAAGGCTTTTTTTCAAAGTTTTTTAATCCATTTAAACTTAAAATAATGCCAGCATTAATATCAGGGTATAACTTATTGTTTACAATCTGACTTTCATTTATAACTGCGGTGGGGTCAAAACCTACATAAGGATTGAACTGAGAACCCCATTGAAGATTGCTAAAATCAATGGTTCTTTGTACTAAGCCTGCTTGAATCCCAAATGAGACAAAATGTATTCCGTTATAACTTAAAGGAATATTGTAAGCAAAAGTTCCATAAAAACCTTGGGTTTTAAAGTTTCCATCTCCTGCTCTATCGTTATAAAATGAAGCACCTAAACCACCTTTATGAGAGTTTCTAATTCCATGTGAAACGAAAGGATAAATAAAACTAAATTGGTTGGTGGTATATGGTAAAGTCACGTTCCTAAACTGCATTCTGTAATTAGAAGAAAATTGAACGTCTTTTTCTGCCCCAGCCAAGGCCGGATTAAGGTAAAGTCCTGCAGCATAAAATTGCGAAAATTGAGCTTCTTGAGCTTTAATTTTGAAACTCAAAACCAAAAAAGTTATAAGAAATAAACAAAAATGTATACGTTTTTTAAGCAATTTTTTTATAGATATGGTTAGACTTTCTTAATAAACTAATAAATATAACTTTAAATTATATTCACAAAAGTACAAATTTTCTCAATTAGTTTATAATTACATTGTAATGTTACGCAAAAAAATGATTTCTACTGCATTTTTAGTAAAAAAAACGAAGTCTATTTGCATTTAAAAAATCGTAAGCTCATTTACTAATCCAATAGAACTAAATCTAACCCTTAAAAACAAGCTATCGGGAAAATCTTTCCTAGAGCAATGAATACCCATTTTGTAATAGTATCTATAAAATCTTTCACCTTTTTCTAATAACACTTCTTGATCTGGTCGGCCTAAAAGAGGAATTAATTGTGAAGTATGTAAGCCGATTATTTTTGAAAATTGTGGCTTTAAAGTTGGAATAAACTCCTTTCTTTTGGATTGACAACCAAAATTATCTTTTTTCCAAACTTCTTGATTGAAAGAATCCAATTTAGGTGACTTTTTACAAGAAAAAGAGATTATTGCTGCTACAATTATTAGCTTGTAATATTTCATTTTGAATTATAAATTGAGAAAATTATACAAAAAAAATTCCTAAAGCTTTTTGTTATAAAAAACTTTAGGAATAAATATTGTTTTGAAATTAATGAAATTTAAGAATAACTATTTAAAGTAACTGGCATAACTAACATCAGTAAATCTTCGCTTGTTTCACTTTCATTTGTAGAAATAATCCCTGGTTTATTTGGTGTAGACATACTAATTTCAATGCGGTTAGCTGGTATATTCGCAAGCATTTCAATAACCAATTTTGCATTAAAACCTATTTCCATATCTTCTCCTTGAAATTCACATGCTAATCTTTCATTGGCTTCATTTGAAAAATCTAAATCCTCAGCAGAAACATGAAGTTCCGAACCACTTAATTTGAATCTAACTTGATGAGTGCTTTTATTAGCATAAATAGAAATCCTTTTCAAACAACTTAATAATTCGTTTCTTTCAATAGAAAGCTTGTTTGGGTTGGTTAACGGAATCGCATTTTCATAATCAGGAAAACGCTCATCAATTAATCTACAAATAAGTTGTAGGTTATTAAAGCTGAAAAAAGCATTTTCTAAGTTATATTCAATATTTACTAATGCATTAGCAGACGGTAAACAACCTTTTAAAAGCGAAAGTGCTTTTCTAGGTACTAATATTTTTTGTGCTTCGGCAGAAATTACATCTACTCTTCTGTATCTACAAAGTCTATGTCCATCAGTAGAAACAAAAGTAGTGTTAGAATCGCTAATTGCTATCAAAACACCATTCATTGCTGGCTTCAGTTCGTCTGTAGCTGTGGCAAAAAGCGTGTAAGCAATTGCTTGATTTAACGTATCTGAAGCAATATCTATTTTTGAAGCTTTACTTAATGCAGGTGCTTTAGGGAAATCAGTTGCATTTTCTCCTGTAAGTTTATATCTACCGTTATCAGAACTAATTTCAACACTAAACTTATCCGTGTCAATGCTAAAAGTTATGGGTTGGTCTGGTAAATTTTTAATCGTATCAATTAAAATTTTTGCAGGTACCGCAATACTACCCACTTCTTTGCATTCTATTGGCATTTCTGTAATCATAGAAATTTGCACATCTGAAGCATAAATAGTGAGTTTATCTTTAGTTATTTCAAATAAGAAATTTTCTAAAATTGGCACTAGAGGGTTTGGAGGTACAACACCTATCACCATATTAAGGTGTTTTAGAAGTGTAGAGGATGATGCTATAAATTTCATATCAGGAAGAGGTATTTTAATTTTCCTACTTTTTTTGCAAAACTAGAAAAAACTTAGATATAATCCATACAAAAGTAATTTTAATTTGATGACTAATTTACTAATTTAGAATCTCACTAACTTTCGAATTTGATGAATTTTAAAATTTTGTTTAACCATAACTCTGGTTTTAAAAATCTTATTTGTAAATTTGAATTAAATTAGTAAACATAGACAATAAATTATGAATGAATATTTCATCAAATTATACAAATATAATCTTTGGGCAAATCAAACTTTAGTTAATGAAATTAAGCCTTATTATAATAGTAATAACTACATCTCAGAAACTTTTAGCCATGTAATAAATGCGCAATATATTTGGTGGGGTCGA
>JAAFJZ010000286.1 GCA_013298205.1 Cytophagales bacterium | reverse complement strand
TGCCCACCTGCCACAAGCACCAAATCTTGTCTGGAAAGCCTAGCACAAGCCCAAAAATCAATATTCTTACTGAAAATCTAGGGAAAATGCCACCACTTCTCAAAATGAAATGTGGTGTTTTACATACCCATTTGCCTACACAAAAAAACCACATTTCATTTTGCCCAAGTCGGACCCAAAGCCCAACCACCTCCCTAACAACCGAATGGTAACAATTTGGAAACAAATTAAGCCACAAAAAAGATTTAAAAAACTACCTTTACAACCTACAAATTAAGAACAACAAACAAACAATGACCAACAATTTAGAATTAGAAAAAACCCTATGGCAAGCAGCCGACAAATTGCGTAATAATATGGATGCTGCTGAATACAAACACGTGGTTTTGGGTTTGATATTCTTAAAATATATTTCTGATGCGTTTGATGAATTGTATAGTCAATTAGAAGCAGAAAAATCCGAAACAGGTGCCGACCCCAGAGGACAAAGACGAATATACAGCCGAACGGGTTTTTTATGTGCCAGTTTCTGCACGGTGGAAATGGCTGCAAGGCAGAGCCAAATTGCCGACTATTGGCAAAGACATAGACGATGCAATGGATGCCATCGAAAAAGACAATGCGACTTTAAAAGGTGTTTTACCAAAAGACTATGCAAGACCAGCCTTAGACAAACAGCGATTAGGTGAACTGTTCTATCACATTAAGCAAAGGCAAAGGCAAAGACGGAAAAGGGAAAGACATTTTAGGTTGGGTATTTGAATATTTTTTAGGACAGTTTGCCGATGCGGAAGGTAAACGTGGCGGACAGTTTGGTAGTATACAACAAGTAATGCTCAATTAAATAAATAATTTTGATTTTGCATACTCAATAGCCTTTTTAAAATTTAAAGCATTACATCTTTAACACTACCGTTTAGATTAGATATATTAGAGGTTATTACGATAAATTATTATTGACTATTTTTATACCTGTAAATCATTGATAATCAAATACTGAATCACTTTTAAAAAAACTACAATAAATAAATCGTAATAATGTCTATTTACGTTATAAACCAAATTTTATTTTTAATTATTGTTCTATTTCTTCGTAAATATAATCTAAATCGTCTTCAATAGCCGAAGTGTTATTGCTTATTTGTTTTCCTTTCAATAATATTTCTATCCCTAATTGCGGGTTTTCTTTTACATAATATAATTCCGGATCTCCGTATTGCTCGCTAGCAACCGAGGGAATCGTCTGAAATTCGCTCACAAAAGTATATTCCACAACCACACGATTGTCTATAAACCGAATGCAATGTTCAGACACTCTTTCAGGAATTCCTAGGTCTACAAAGCAATTGTCGATAATATTTCCATCTTTTAATAAAAAACCTTTTACCACAAAATAGGCATCCCACAAATCGTGATTAGATTCTGGTATCAATTGATAGTCAGTCGGTTCTACAGTCCAATCTTCGATTTTATCCGATTCATAAAAATTGGTTACAATAAATATTTTGCAATCTGTATGCTGAAACATTTCCCTTAAGTTCATATTGTATTTTTTTTATAGTTAGATTCAAATTCTTTTAATTTCTTAATTCAAAGTCAATTTAATTATATCTCATCTGACATAAAACAAATATACTGCCAATTCGATTATAATCATCAAATCGTTATTGTTGATTTTATCATATTTGATTTTGTAGTCTAAAAGCATCTTGTTGCAATCAAAATCTGATAAATCAGTGTAATTTGAATTTGTTTTTGTAAAATATTTAGATTTACTTCGTAAAGATATTTCTTCAAATAGTTCATTTCGGTTCTCTAATAATATTTATTCTCTCTTGATTGTAATCATCAAAATTATAATATTTAAGTCTGCGTTTTATTTTTCTTTCTACATCTAATTTATCTGAAAAATTCCATTCGTAAACTAATTCAGAAAAACAAATAAAGGTATAGGTCAAATCATTTTTTTTCATAAACCCAGATTAATAACCTACTAATTCCACAACAATCCTACACTGCCAATTAGTGTAAATACTTATATGTTCAACTCCGTAAAAAGGACTTTGAAATAATGTATAAAATAACTTTATTTTCAGTTACTATACCAGCCAAATTCTTTTAATTTTTTCATTCATAGTCAATTCTTTCATTCTTTTATGCTATCCATATTCAGATTACCTTCTTTCCAGTCTAAAAGAACATATTTAGAATCTACGTCATTTAATAGGGTAAGCTCTTCCAATACTTGCACAGCATTTCGAGTATCGATTTCTAATAAAAATCTGGCTGCCCAGCCACGTACATTTTTACTTTTATGTTTATAAAAAACAGTAAGCCTTATAAGTAAATCATTTTTATAAAGCCATGTTGCACAAAGAGAGATATTCTTAGAATATTTATTGAATTCTCCAGCACTTCCATTTTCAAAATTTATTCCTTCTTGTGCCATTGCACATTTCTCAAAAATGCTTAATGCATCCTCCAAATTTTCTATTTTCATGTTTTTTTATTTTTAATTACCATACCAACCAAATTCTTTTAATTTTTCAATCCCGTAGGCAATTTTTTTATTTTTTGTAAAAATCAATATCCAAATTTCCTTCTCTGTATTCTAAAAGTAGGTTTTCAGATTCTGAATCATTTAATTTAGTAAGTTGTTCCAATACTTGCACAGCATTTTGAGTATCGATTTCTAATAAAAACGTGGCTGCCCAGCTGCGTACTTTTATATCATGGCTTTTATAAAATTTAGAAAGACTAATTAAATTTCCATTTTTATACAGCCATCTGACAGATTCAATAATTCCTTTATATTCATAATTTAATTTACGGGCAGATTCTCCAGCTTTACTTAGTTTTCCGTGTTTTGTAGTTTTTTCTTCAAAAACATCTAATGCTTGTTCCAAATTTTCTATTTTCATGCAATAAAGTCCTTATCTGCTTCTAAAGCATAAAATGATTTATTAGCCATTTTGGAATTGCTTTGACTTAGTTTTTTCAATAAATTCAATGCCAATTCTCTATACTCAGTTTGGAGTAATTCAACTGCTGCAATGAATTTTAATTTATCGTCTTTATCATCTTTATCATTTAAAAATGGGAGTAATATTTCAAATGAGTGATGAATTTTTATAAATTCAGATATTTGAGATAACTCTTTATTGGTTTTATTTACTAGCCTCCAATTTCCATCATACTGAGAATCAATATGAATAATCGCAGTTTCTCTAAATATTTTAATTACTTGTTCCAAATTTTCTATTTTCATATTTTTTTATTGATTTATTTTCAATTACCATACCACCAAAAGTTTTCAATTTCAATCCCATAGGCATATTAAAATTTAAAACTTTTGGTGCTTAGCCACATTTTTATTCTATATCCTTGCTTTTTTTTTCTTCCCATAGTTCCAATGATAATTTAGCGGATGATGACATTAGAGGGATATTTTTTTCAATAATTTCATAATATACTTCTTTTGCTTCCTTTTCATATATGGATAATAAATCGATAGCGGCTGATAATCTAACGTAATTCACGGGATGTTTTAGTAATGGATAAAGCACATCTGATCTTTTAGCAAATGCTAAAAGATCAGCAATTTTAGTCGTGTTTCTCTCGTGATAGTTATGAATTTTGACTTTCCTATCCATATAATTATCATTTACATAAGTTGCAGATTCAATATAAGATTGCACTAATTTTTCTATGTCTTCCATATAAATATTTATTGTTAAAAACGAATAAAGTGATTGGTAGTGTTCAGCAAGTAATGCTCAAGTAAATAAATAGTTTTGATTTTGAATACTCAATAGCCTTTTTAGAATTTAAAGCATTACATCTTTAACATTACCAAGTGATTAATTACCATACCAGCCAAATTCCTTTAATTTCTCAATCCCATAGTCAATCCTACTATTCTTTGTAAAAATCCATATCCATATTACCTTCTTTCCAGTCTAAAAGAACATATTTAGAATCTACGTCATTTAATAGGGTAAGCTCTTCCAATACTTGCACAGCATTTTGAGTATCGATTTCTAATAAAAAAGTGGCTGCCCAGCTGCGTACATTTATATCATGGCTTTTATAAAATTTAGAAAGATTAATTAAATTTCCATTTTTATACAGCCATCTGACAGAT
>JAAFJZ010000284.1 GCA_013298205.1 Cytophagales bacterium | reverse complement strand
ATCTTCCCATGATTCATTTACAAAGCTGTGCTTCATTTTTCAATTAAGTCTTTTGAAAAACTTAAACCTTTATGCATTTTCTCCAAGGCATCATCCAAACGCTTTAAGTTATTTTTTGAAGAAAGTTCATGCTGAGTAGCGCACAAGGCATTGTATTCGCTTAAAGAAATAACCACAATTCCCTCCTCTTTGCCCCTACTCACGATTAAGGTTTCAAAATTGTTACTCACATCATTCAAATATTTTTTTATATCTTTTCTGAAAGAAGAAACGCTAGTTGATATCATTTTTTTGGATTTTGTACCAAATTACGTACAAAAAAAGGTTTTATTCAATTTTTTTAAAATAATTTTTGTAACTAATAAGATAAAGGACAAAAAAATTTAAAACTTGGAGAGTCTTAACTAAAGACAAAAAATGTAACAATCCTACGAATCCTAAAATCCCAACAAAAATAGTGAGGACTAGGATTTATAAGATTAGTTTGATTATAAGATTAAAAAAACAATCCTAAAAATCCTAGTCGAGACAAAATTAAAAAAATGTAACAATCCTACGAATCCTAAAATCCCAACAAAAATAGTGAGGACTAGGATTTATAAGATTAGTTTGATTATAAGATTAAAAAAACAATCCTAAAAATCCTAGTCGAGACAAGAAAAAAACTAACAATCCTACAATCCTTTCATCCAAAAAATCCTAGTCGAGACAAGAAATAGAATAAGATTTTGGTAATTAGAAAATTAATATCATATTTAATTTTTTATTATTTGATTCAAAACTTTAAACAAATACAAATATGATATATGAAGAAACAACCAAAAAAATAATTGGTTGTGCTATGAAAGTGCATAGCTATTTGGGCAGCGGATTTCAAGAAGTTATTTACCAGCGAGCTTTAGCCATTGAAATGGAAAAACAAGGATTAGGATTTAAAAGAGAAATGGAAATGGATGTTTATTATGAAAGCGTTTTAGTTGGGACTAGAAGGGTTGATTTTTTTGTAAATGAAAATGTAATGGTTGAACTGAAAGCTGTATCTAAGCTAAATGATGCACATATTGCCCAAGCTATGAATTATTGCGAAGCTTATAATAAACCTATTAGCTTACTTATGAACTTTGGCGCAAGAAGTCTTGAGTATAAAAGAATTTATAACGTTAAGCATGCAGAAAATAAAAAGAGATAAATTTTTAAAGTAACCTTTCATCTTAAAAATCTCGTATAGTTTAGGACTTTTAAGATTTTAAAAAAACAATCCTATGAATCCTAGTCGTGATAAGATTAAAAAAAAGAAGAAATCTTAAAATCCTTCCATCATAAAAATCCTAGTAGAGACAAGAAATAAACCTAAATCGGTTACATAATCGTTTTGTTTAATATTAATTATCATACAAATATTTTACATTTTTTAATTTGTGTAATTTATTGTGTTTATTTGTTTAAAATTTTATTGTTAGTTCCATGAAAAAATTATCTCTACTTATTATAAGCCTTTTAATTATTTTAGAATTAAAAGCACAGATTACAATTTCACCTAGTTCCGGTCCTGTTTCAACCAATGTAATCATAAATAGCATTGATGGTGGATTAATAAATGCATCAGTAATTGGGGTACGTTTTGATGGTATTCCAGTTTTAATTAATCCGGGAGGAACAGATAATATTATTTCATTTAATGTACCTATCTCAGCAATTCCTAACCCGAATCCTTATTTGGTTACCCTTACTGTTACTGGAAATGCAGAATCTTTTCCTTTCACTGTTTCTCCCCCACCTCCTCCAATTTCGATTTCTGGAATTAACCCATTATCAGGACCTCCAGGTACGGTTATTACACTTACAGGTATAGGTTTTGAAAGTGTGACGGGATTATATATGGAATCTCCAGAGCTAAGCCTATACACTATTAATGGTTTTAATTTGGTTAATTCTAGTAAAATCACTTTTATAAGTCAAAGAATTCCAGAAGGACAATATTTTATTAATGCAAAAACAATTATACCTAGTTTAACTGTACCTTCTTTTGATTTATTTAATATTGATGGTTTACAAGGTCAAAGTGTAACTATCGTTGGAAGCGATTTAGATTATGTTACTTCTGTAGAAATGAATGGAATTACAATATTGCCCTCAAATTATATTCTAAATGGCTTAAACATAATCATATTTAATGTTCCTAACTCCATTACCGTTGGATCATACCCAGTTGAACTTCGTTATAGTATAGAAAGTCGGAAAACTTCTTTAACTAATTTCACTGTTACCCCTCCTCCAACCCCTTCACTCATATCTATTTCAACTACATCCATCGGAGCAAATATGCCATTTACGATTTCTGGAACTAATTTGAATTTGGTGAATAGTTTAGATATATTTTCAATTAAATATTCAACTACAGGCGCTAATTTTATACGCCTAAGCAATTCAGCTTTGCAAATTATTTTACCTGTTCTTTCAAACTCATTTGAAAATACTTTATCAAATATAATATTCAACGGTATTTCATTATCTGGTTTAAATTTAACTTATCGTGGTGTTCCTACTATTACAAGTATTACAACGAATCCACTTATACCCGTCCCCATTTATCCTATTTCGATAAATTCAGATGCATTTGTTACTATTATAGGAGCTAATTTTTATAATGTAAGTTCTGTTCAGGCTCGGTCTACATCTCCAAGAGTTGATATTAACCTTACAAACTTTAGAACTTTATCTGCTACAGAAATAGAAGTATATTTACCATTTGATATGGATTATAATAAGCAATTTTCATTTGAAGTTATTGCAGCAGGAGGTACTGATTTAGCAACTAGTTATAAATTTTTAATCCCAATACCCACACTCTCTATTACTACAGTTTCACCTGCATTTTTAGGAAGGGAAATAGTCGTAAGTGGAAAGGGTCTATTTGCTACAAGCTCTTTAAGTTTAAATGGAATCAATTTACCTTTCACCAAAATAGATGGAGGCACTTTGCTTACTACAATTCCTAGCTCTTTTGTTGCAGCAACAGGCGTAAAGTTAGAATTGAGCAATTCTTCTTCTACAGGGTTTACATTTATTAATATTTTAAATCCATTAGAAATCACGGCTGTAAATATAGGTGCAAATAAAGAATTTTTAACGGTTACATCTGCCTCAGATTTTATACAATTTACTTCCACTGTAGTTAGCATACCTGCAAATGCAGATACAAAAGGTGTAGCATGGTCGGTACTTCCTAACTTAGGAGCTACTATAACTACAAATGGAATATTTAGGGCGAGTCTAAATGGATTTTATTCAGTAACTGGTACATCTATTGAAAATCCTTCTAAAATTTCTACTCGTATAGTAACAGCTTCAGGATTTTATGTTGGAGTGGAAAGTTTATCAATTTCATCTCCAAGCTTGGTTCGTTCTTTTTCGCCCGCTAACAACAATTTGATTATGCAAGCTTTAGTATTACCTTTGGATGCGACTAATAAAAAAATTAACTGGACAGCAGAACCTACATCATTGGTTCAAATTGATTCAAATGGCAGATTGACACTTAAAACTGAAACCGAAAATGGAATAGTAACCATTACAGGTATTTCAGAAGATAAACCTAATCTTCAATCTACTTGGACGATGAATGTAATAGGAAAAACTATTTCTGTGCCAGGAGTTGTAATTTTAGCTAAAAGTACTGATTCAAACAAAGCCAATCCTTGCAGGCAATCGCTAATTATCAACATTCCTGACAATTATCTAAAATACCAGTGGTTTGTAGACGGACTTAAACTTGTAGGTGCTACCACTTCTAGTGTTAAACCAGCTTTCGAAGGCAATTATGAAGTAGTTGTAGTAGATAGTGTGGTTAGAAAATTTCCTGCTTACAAAGTGTCAAAATCAGGTTCAGTTGCTACAATTGGATTTGAAAGCGGAAAAGACACTTTACTTATAGCAAAAGAACAAGGAAAATACCAATGGTTCTTGAATAATAAAATAATTGTTGGTGCCAGTGAAAAAACCTTAAAAGTAAGGTTTAATGGCAACTATCATGTTTTAATTATAGATTCTAATAATTGCACTAATAAATCTGAATCCATTAAAATTAAAAAAAATGATTTAAAAGAATTCTTACGCACAGAATACTCTGGTTCTGATTCTGTAATTTCTAATTATTT
>JAAFJZ010000285.1 GCA_013298205.1 Cytophagales bacterium | reverse complement strand
CCATGCGCCAAACCTAAGCCGCTACCTTGGTAAAGATTAAAAGACTTTTGCCAATCTACAGGATTCATTATCAATCTTGTAAGTGTATTTTCTTTCAAATCAAAACCTATTCTTTTTGATAAATCTTCTATTATGGTATCGGCTAGCTTTTCTGTATCCTCCCAATTATTTTTGAATCTCAAATCGGGCACAGGACAAAGTATGAACAAATTTTCACATCCTTCAGGAGCCGATTCAGGATTTGATTTGGAGCTCACATTCACATAATAATAAGGTTTATCTGGTGAAACAGAGGTTTTGAAAATTTTATCTGCATATTCATTAAAGTTATCTCCTAAAAAATAATTATGGTGATAAAAATTATCAATTTTTCCTTTCACACCCAAATAAATCGTAAATGGGGCTAAAGTCCAATTCATTTTATCGAGTTTTTCATCCGAAAAAGAATTTCTTTTCATTATTTGCCCACGAAAGGAAGCTGCATCAGCATTGGCTACATATACATCGGCTTGCCAAACTTTGCCTGTTGTGTCTATAAATCCATCCAAATTTCCACTTGAATTTTCTTTGTAAGCTGTGATTTCTGTATTATAAGTAATTTTTACGTTTCTTTCTTTTAATAATTGTACAAAAGTCTCTGTAATTTTATACATTCCACCTTCCACATTCCAATACCCATCGTGTTCTAATTCTGTATAATTTAATAAGCTATAAACCGAAGGCGTATCAAATGGTGTAGAACCTAAAAAAAATGCAACCAATGAGAAAATTACTTTAACTTCTTGAGAATCAAATCTATTAGATAGCTCAGTCCACATACTTCTAAACAGTTTGGGACCATGTTTGAGTGGCACTTTAGTTAAGGCTATCGCATAATGTAGTTTGGAATCAAAATTCCTTTTTACTACTCGGTATTCTGTGTCATGAAAAACTTCTTTGGCTTGTTTGAGGTAAGCTTTGGCTTTTTCTTCAAAGTTAATCTCCAAACCTTCAAACTCCTTTGCTAATTTTTTTAAGTCTTTGTAAATCAAAAAAGGCTTTGTTCTGTTAGAAAAATAAACAGCATAAAGCGGATTTAAAGGCTTGAATTTAAGAGGATTGGCTATTTTGATATCTGCAAAAAGTTCTGCAAATTCATAACTCATACTAAAAAAAGATGGCCCGACATCAAACGTAAAACCATCTTGTTTGATTTGATTGAGTCTGCCACCAGCTTGGTGATATTTTTCTATTATTTCTACTTCATAACCTCTTGATGCTAAACGCAAAGCTGTAGAAAGCCCACCAAGACCTGCACCAATAATAAGTACTTTATTTTTTGAAATCATTTATTAATCAAAATTAGTTCTTGAATTTTAATTTAGTTTATGGTTTTATTTCACAAACTCAATAGCTATACCTAAATGTAATAATATAAATTGTTATAATTCAACATCTGATAATTTGACATAAAAGTACAAAATAAAAGCAAAGGTTTTATGCCTTTGCTTTTATTTTGTAAATGATTTATTTGATTTTTAATTATTGCATATCTTAAATCTAATAAGTTTTAGCTAGTTCGCTTAATTCATTTTATAATTAATTTACTGAAAGCGATTTATACATGTAAAGTCTGGTTTTTAACTCGTGTCTTGCCAAGTGAATCCTATTTTTTACTGTACCAATTGGAATATTTAATTTTTCTGAAATCTCGTTATATTTAAACCCTCTAAAATACATAATAAAAGGAACTCTATAAGAAGAATCTAGTTTATCTAAAGCCAAATCAATATCATTTGAAGCAAAAGCTGACAATGCAAGATTATAAGTAGAGCTTTCTTTAGAATTTATGAAATGTAAATTGTCAGTTGTATCAATAAAAGTTTTCTTTTTTATCAATTTCTGATAATTTGTTAAAAATGTATTTTTCATTATGGTATAAAGCCAAGCTTTCAGATTTGTTCCTACAGAAAACTTTTCCTTATTTAGAATTGCCTTAAGAAGAGTATCTTGTAATAAATCATTTGCTTCATCAATATCTCTAGTGAGGCGAATAGCAAAAGGTTTTAAAGACTTAGAAGCCTTATGGATGGAATTTCCAAAATCTATAGTTGTCATAATCCTTACATTTTTTGTTTAAGCAAAAATACTAATAATTAAACAAAATGCAAATATTTTGTTTAATTATTTTATGTTTTAGTTAAACAAAATATTTAATTTAAAACATTTTATTTACAAGTAATTGATTGTTATATATTTGCATGGTATTCATTTTTAATCAGTAAAATAAGTTTTTTTCTGATTCAAAACTTTAAATAAATTTAAGTTATTCTTCTTCTAAGAAAATTTTACTTTTAAGATTCCCACTTGATTTAGAAATTTCTGACCATAAATCTAGATCAAATTCTATTAAAACCATTCCTGATGTAGGCATACTTCCTATCATTTTTCCAGTTAGAAATTCTGCGAATATACTAATACCTGGATTATGTCCAAATAACATAACTTCGTCTTTAGTATCTGGTATTTTAACTATAAAATCAAGCAAATCTTTTGGGGTTGCGTTGTATAACTCTAAACTAAAAGTAATTTTATTTATATCTATATTTAAAATACTTGCTACAATTAATGCAGTTTCTTTCGTGCGTTCAGCTGCACTTACATAGAAATGTTCTGAAAAAATATTTTGTTCTTTTAAGTATATGCCAATTCTGTTTGCACTTTCTATGCCTTGTTTTGCCAAGGTTCTATCTACATCTTTTTGACCAGAAACTGACCAATCGGATTTTGAGTGTCTAATTAAAATTAACTTTTTAGCCAATTTATTCTGAAATAATTATGGTAGATTTATTTATCTTATTAATTTTCAAGGTATCAGTAATCTCTCCTGCACCAAAATTATTTGCTTCACCCTTAATTACGCTTAAAAAATAAATTGTAGGCTCCAAATCGTCAAACATAACATTTCCTTTTGAGTTGGTAGATTTTTTTAATGTAACAGGATTTATACTTTGCGAATGATCTTCTTTTGTTTTATAAAGTAGAATTTCTGCATTTTCTACTAAACTGCCCAACTCGTTTCTAACCGTAATTTGAAGTTTAGGTTTGAATATAACAAGCTGATTCTGAGCTTCAGATAATACTGATAAGCAAAATGTTAAAATTATTAATATTAAGTATTTCATGTTTTTTTTCTCAAATTTACGTTTTTTGTATAAATTTGATTGTCGTTTTTTATAAAATTATAGTAAATATGTTAAAATTTTTATTTTTATTTCATGAAATGGAATAAAAAAAATTCGTGGTTAATATTATTTTTAATTTTTAACTTAAATATACCTTTTACCCATGCTTTCGATAGTAAAGGAATCGCATCTTTCTATGCGGGTATGTTTCATGGAAAGAAAACGGCTAGTGGTGAAATTTATGACATGTACGACCTTACTGCCGCACATTTAAAGTTTCCCTTTGGTACTTTTCTTAAAGTTACTAATTTAAGTAATAACAAATGGGTAATTGTAAAAATAAACGACAGAGGACCATACATTAAAGGTAGGGTAATTGATCTTTCAAAAGAAGCAGCAAGGCAACTTTCTATTATTAAGCCCGGGGTTACAAAAATAAAGATGGAAGTTTTAGCTAAATCTTCAAAAAAATTACAAAAAAAATGGCTTTTAATTTATGAAAAACAAAAAAACAGATTTTTAAACCAAACGCAATCATTTGAAGAAAGAAAAATATATTCACAATATGGGAATATATTCAATTTTAATTCTGGATTTGGAGTACAAATTGGAGCTTTTAAAACCATAAATAATGCTTTAGCAGCCTGTACTAGAATGGAATATAAAGGTTACACGCCTTATTTATGCATACTTAGTGTTAATGGAGAAAAACTTATACGTGTTATTGCAGGTCATTATGATGCTGAAACAAAAGCTAAACTAGAACTTAAGAAAATTGAAAAATTGGGATACAACTGTTTTATAAAAACCTATTGAGCTAAAATGCAAAATCCGATTTCGTTTGGTATTCAAGATGTTAAAAATTTTGAAAACTTTGAATACTTAGTTAAACAAGCCGTAGAAGGATATGCTACTGGTTTACATAAATCTCCCTATCATGGCTTTTCAGTAGAGTTTGCTGAGCATCAATTGTATAATGTAGGT
>JAAFJZ010000283.1 GCA_013298205.1 Cytophagales bacterium | reverse complement strand
AGTACCTTTTTGTAAAGTAATTGGTTTAATAAATAAATTTTTGCACTTATAAAAAATATAAAAGTTAATTTTATTTCCTTTTTAAAAAGAAATTATTTGATTTTTTGTTGTTATTAAAAGGTAATTATTATACTTTTGTATGATGGAAATAAAAGAGACACTTCAAAAGATAATCGCAAATTACCACAACAAGCCATTTAAGAAGCTGGTTGAGAGGGATTGTGAAGTACCAACAGATTTGAATAAAATAATAACAGTAATCGGGCCAAGGAGAAGCGGTAAAACAGCTCTTTTACAGCAAACGGCACAGAAAATACAAAGTAAAGGAGTAAAAATAAACCAAATTTTATTTCTTGATTTTGAAGATGAACGCTTGCAATTAACGGTAGATCAGCTTGATTTAATACTTCAGGTTTATCAAGAGATGTACCCTCAAATCATATTGGAGAATTGTTATTTTTTCTTTGATGAGATACAAAATGTAATAGGCTGGGAAAAGTTTGTACGTAGAATGTACGATTCTGTAAGCCCACATTTATTTTTATCAGGTTCTAACTCTAAATTATTAAGCTCTGAAATCGCAACTGAATTGCGAGGCAGAACATTAACTATCGAGATTTTACCTTTGTCATTTCGAGAATATTTGCGGTTCAAAAATATAAATTCAAGCTCATTTGATTCAGCTACTACCGCAAGAGTGAATGCAGCTTTTGTCGATTTTATGCAAAATGGAGGCTTTCCAGAAATAGCACTTTTGCCTGAAAGTTTTCATAAAAACATTCTTCAAGAGTATTTTAATGTCATGATATTTAGGGATATCATGGAACGCTACGGCTTTCAAAATTCAAGTGTTTTGAAATATTTTTTAAAACGAATGTACGAATCGGTAGGTAAGCCTTTTTCAGTTAACAAAGTATTTAATGATTTAAAATCTCAAGGATATAAAGTAGGTAAAAATATGTTGTATGAATATTCTAACGCAGCTTCCGCAATATTTTTGAGTTTGGAAGTCCAGAAATTTTGCCATTCTATCGTCAAACAAGAAGGAAGTGAAAAAAAATATTATGCAATAGATACGGGTTTACTAAATGCTTTAACTTTTGATTTTAAGGATGACTTTGGTCGAATATTTGAAAATGTTGTGCTATTAGAGTTGCGAAAAAAAGGCTTAATATCTTACTTTTATAAGGAATATAGGGAATGTGATTTTGTTGTGCAAAAGGATGATGGCACTTTGCTTCCTATCCAAGTTTGCTATGACATGAGTAAATCTGAAACCAGAAAAAGTGAATACCAGGGCTTGGTAGATGCTTGCGAATATTTAAAAGTCAAAAAAGGCTTAATACTTACACGTCAAAACGAAGAAAATACCGTGTATAAAGATGTAGAAATAGAGATAAAATCTGCAATCAGGTATTTTTTGTAGCACATTTAGCTTGATAATATGTTTTGGGTTTAAATCTTTCCAAATAATATTTGATTAATTTAATAAATCAATATATATTGCAATGACTTAAAATAATTAAGATTTGCAAGTACTAAATTCTGAATTAGAGCAGCTAATTTACTTTAGAGATACACAACATTTTGTAGAAGAAGATTTATCTTCTTATGATTTATGTATTCAGTTTTCTGAAAGTTTTATAAGAATTTTTGTTTCAAATCATAAAGACGCGAGATGTCTTTACTTAGAAAGTATTGATTTTGCTAAAATTATTTCTGAAAGTTATTTTTTAAATAAGTTAGAAAGCATTTATCATTCGCATCAGTTTCTGGAGGCTGGTTTTTGGAAAAGTATAAGAATCTCTGTCAAATCTCAGAACTTCACTCTTATTCCTGCGAATTTTTACAATGAAAATTGCAAAGAAGAGTATTTTAAGCTTAATTGTAATTTTAATTCTCAATCTACATTATTTTCCTATAAGCATTCCGAATCTGAAATTATAAACCTTTTTTCAGTTCAAGAAAGTATAGTCAATTTTTTTAAAAATAAATATCCACTCAAAAAGCCAGTTTTTTTTCATCACACAAGTGCGCTAATTGAGGTTTTTTTAAGAAATAATCCTAACGAAGTTCTACCAACAGTTTTCGTAGTGGCAGAAAAGGATATGATAACTATACTAGTTAAAAAAAAGAAAAGTCTACTTTTTTGTAATAACTTTAGCTATCAAACTCCAGAAGACATGCTGTATTTTATAGCGAGTGTCATGGACGAGCTAAAAATTGATAATACTTCAAGTAAATTGGTGCTTTGGGGTGAAGTTTTCGGGTCTGGTAGTTTGCAAATGCCTTTAGTTTCAAAATATTTACCCCAATTTCAACTTGGATATAGGCCTAATCAAGTTAAATTTGGTTTTGATTTTGATGAACTTGAAGAACAAAGGTTTATAGATTTGCTTGCAATGATTTATTGTAGCTAATTTTTATGGCAGTAAAATCCAAAATTGCTCTGTTCCCAGGATCTTTCGACCCTTTTACCAAAGGGCATGAAGATGTAGTGAGAAGAGGCTTAATTATTTTTGATGAAATTATTGTTGCAATAGGCAATAACTCTTCAAAACAAAGGTATTTTGATTTGCCAAATATTAAATCAAAAATTGAAATATTGTTTCAAGATGAACCTAAAGTTAAAGTAGCAATATTTGAAGGATTAACTTCTACATTTGCAAAACAAAAGCAAGCTAATTTTTTGCTTAGAGGTTTAAGAAACACAACTGATTTTGAATACGAAAATACGATTTCGCAAGTCAATAAAGAGATTAATCCTGATTTGGAGACCATTTTTTTAATTACATCTCCACATTTGGCTTTTATAAGTTCCTCGATAGTTAGAGATTTACATAAACATGGTGGTACGATTTCTACCTATCTGCCTTACAAAATATAATAATGACCCCTAATTCTGAAGTCAAAAGAGGAATCGCCATTTTAGGTTCTACAGGTTCTATCGGAACTCAAGCCCTGCAAGTAATCGCAGCTCATCAAGACAAATTCTCTGTTGAAGTTCTTACTGCAGGAACAAATTCAAAATTATTAATCGAACAAGCGGCAGTTTTTTTGCCAAATTCTGTAGTTATAGCTGAAGAAAAACTCTATGATGAGGTTTTCTCAGCTTTAGACCCTTTGGGAATCAAGGTTTATTCGGGTCACCAATCGATTGCTTCTATTGTAGAAATGGGTTCTATTCATACAGTTCTTACTGCGATGGTGGGTTATTCAGGGTTAATGCCTACGTTGAGAGCTATTGAAGCTAAAAAAACCATTGCATTAGCAAACAAAGAAACTCTAGTTGTGGCTGGTGAGTTGGTTACCAATTTGGCAGTTAAAAATGATGTCAAAATCATTCCAGTAGATTCAGAACACTCGGCTATTTTTCAGTGTTTGATGGGTGAGCAACATCCAACAATTGAAAAAATAATTCTAACTGCTTCTGGAGGCCCTTTTAGGGGTAAAGACTTAAATTTTTTAGCTACTGTTAAAAAAGAGGCAGCACTCAAGCACCCTAACTGGAGTATGGGCTCGAAAATCACGATTGATTCTGCTACTTTGATGAATAAAGGATTGGAAGTAATAGAAGCAAAATGGCTTTTTGGTCTCAAAAATGAGCAAATTGATGTTGTAGTTCATCCTCAGTCTATCATTCATTCATTGGTTCAATTTGAAGATAGCTCTATTAAAGCACAATTGGGTTTGCCAGACATGCGACTTCCTATTCAACTTGCGTTAGGTTACCCATTTAGGTTGAAGTCTGATTTTGAAAGATTTGATTTTTTAAAATATCCATCTTTAGATTTTGAAAAACCCGATAAAGAAACTTTTCAATGTTTAAACTTGGCTTTTGAAGCTATGAAAAAAGGTGGGAATATGCCTTGCATTTTAAATGCTGCAAATGAAATGGCAGTAGCTGATTTTTTAAATGATAAAATTAGTTTTTTACAAATACCTGAAAAAATAGAAGCCTGTTTGAATAATGCGAGTTTTATTGAAAACCCTAAGCTTGTGGACTATATTGATACCGATAATTGGGTAAGGGATTATTATAAAACAATATAGGTTTTATTAATTTCAATTTTTTAATCTAGCTTTTTATTTGGAAATAAATTGCCAAGGCTATGAATCAGTATATCATAAAACTTATACCTAATACTTTGCGGAAGTATCAAAAATACATTGAATCCATCAATTAATTTCACAAAAA
>JAAFJZ010000282.1 GCA_013298205.1 Cytophagales bacterium | reverse complement strand
TTTCGAACTTGTAAATAAAACTTGACGAAATTTCGAGGTGAGAAAGTAGTTTTTCAACCCAAAAACTGACGAAGTTTCGAGGTAAAAAGATAGCTTTTCAAACTAAAAACTTGACGAACTTTCGGGTAAAAAAGTAGTTTTTCAAACCAAAAATTGACGAATTTTTCGAGGTGAGAAAGTAGTTTTTCAACCCAAAACTTGACGAACTTTCAGGGTGAGAAAGCAGCTTTTCAAGCCAAAACTGATTAACTTTTCGAGGTAAAAAAGTAGCTTTTCAAACAAATCTATTGAGTTTTTTACTTGATAATGAGGTGCTTAAAGAAAAACGCCTGCCCTTAACATTGGTTTGGCGAAAAGCGGGGCAGAAGTGCTAATTTAAACTTTCGAAATTTTTAATAAATATTTGTGCTTAGTGAAGTTCGGTGCTTTCTAATCCCGCCTTCGCCAAGCCTAATTCGTTGGCAGAAAGCCCTGAAAGACACACTACTTGAAATAAAGCAAGCCGAAATTTAAGGATTTCATAAACAAAAAATCAATTAAAAAACACTACAATACTTTATAAATGGAAATCAATTACTTTATTATTATTTCAATTGTAATTATAGGTGGCGTAATTCTATATACAATAAAAAGACAAAAAAATATAAATGCAGAAAAGGAACGAATTAAACTAATTGAAGAAAATGAAAGAAAGGAAGCGGAAAGAAAAAGAAAAGAATTAGAAGAAATACAACGCTTAAATGACAAAGCCACAATTGAAGCATTAATACCTGATATTTCAAGTTTAATTAAAAAATTTGAGTTACATCTTAAATATAAAAATGGCTATTTTAATAACAGTAAACTTATAGCTTGGAAGTCAATTGCATATTCTATTTATTCAAATTTATCATTAAAAAGCACCGAGAATTTAAAATTAGACAATACTACTTTATCTGATATAACTAAACTTAAAAATTACTATACTCAAGGTGAAAAACATCGTTTAGATTACAATCAAAAATTTATCAAAAATGAACTTGAAGATTGTGAAATTTTATTTTCAAATATTGACAATGCTTCTTTAGACCAACAACAAAGAATGGCAATTGTAAAAGACGAAGATAATAATTTGATTATTGCAGGTGCAGGTAGTGGTAAAACAACAACAGTAGCAGGTAAAGTTGCTTATGTAATAGAAAGGTTCAATATTAAACCAGAAGAAATTCTATTAATCACTTTTACACGAAAAGCAAGTGATGAAATGAAAGAACGAATTCGCAAAAAAATGGGAATTGATATTGAAGTAAATACTTTTCATTCTTTTGGCAGAAAAGTAATTGGTGAAGTAACTAATAATATGCCATCTGTTATTGAAGATAAAGAGTTTTATACAGAAATGAAAAATATATTTTCTTCACTAATGAAAGATTTAAAATATGCTGACAATGTAATTATATTTGTCACTGAATATAAAATAGAAACAAAAGAAACAGAAGACTTTGAAAGTCACGGAGAATACATCAATTACATTAAGGACAATAATATTAAATCATATAAAACTATTGAAAAAGTTATAAATGGAAGAGTTACGATATTAAGAGAGTCTTGCAAAAGCCTTGAAGAAGTAAAAATTGCAAACTACCTATTTCTAAATGGCGTTAATTATAAATATGAAGAGCCTTATCAATTCCCAACTGCTGATAATGTTTATGCACAATACAAACCCGATTTTTACTTAAATGATTATAATATTTACATAGAACATTTTGGTCTAATTGATAAAAATAATAATGTACCACATTGGTTTAGCTCATCAAATGAATTATCTGCAAAGGATAAATACAATTCTGATATTGCTTGGAAACGAGAAAAACATATAGAGCATCAAACAAATTTAATCGAAACTTATTCTTATGAAAACAAAGCAGATGTTCTACTTATAAATTTAAAATTAAAGTTAGAAAATGCAGGTGTTGAATTTAAACCTAGAACCAATGAAGAAATTTGGGAAATTCTAAATGCAATTGCAAAAGATGATATAACAGCATTAGATACTTTGATTAATACTTTTTTAAACCTTTTCAAATCAAACAATTATGAACTAAACAAAATAAAATTACAAATCAATAATATTAACGATGAGAAAATAAGAACAAGATACTTACTATTCTTTTCAATTTTTGAACCTATTTATAAATCTTACAATTTATATTTAAAGTCAAAAAACCTTATTGATTTTAGTGATATGATAAATGAAGCATCAAATTATATTATTAAAAATAAATTTAAAAACAAGTATAAGTATATAATTATTGACGAATTTCAAGACACTTCAATAGGACGATTTAATTTAATTAAATCACTATTAAATTGTAATAAATCTTGTCGCCTTTTTGCTGTTGGAGACGATTGGCAAAGCATCTACAGATTTGCAGGTAGTGACATTTCTCTCTTTACTGAATTTCAAAAACATTTTGGGTTTACTGAATTTTCTAAAATTGAAACTACTTATCGATTCAATAAAAATATGATAGATTTAAGCAGTAAATTTATTCTTGCAAATCCGAATCAAACTGCAAAAGAATTGAAACCATTTTCTATTAATGAAATTGAACCAATAGAAATATTACTTAGTAATAGTTTTAAAAATGACGACCCAAATCCATTTATAAATGCACTAAAAGCCATTGATTATGAGTACCAAAAAAGCAAATCGGAATTAAAAATACTTGCACTTTCTCGTTACAATCACTTTATAAATTTATATAGAGAGCGTTTAGATTTGTTTACAGTTACTTATAATAATGCAGATAAAAATTATATAATAACCTATAAAGAACTACCCCATTTGAAAGTTGAGTTTTTAACTGTTCATAGGTCCAAAGGGCTTCAAGGAGATTTTGTAATAATTCTAAATTGTGTTTCAGGTCAATATGGTTTTCCATCAGAACAAGCTGATGACCCAATATTAAATTTATTACTTTCAAAATCAGACCAGTTTAAAAATGGAGAAGAAAGACGTTTATTCTATGTAGCATTAACAAGATCAAAAAGAAAAACATTTATAACTACAAACACAACATATAAATCAAAGGAGATAAGCAAAGAACTGAAGGGATTGGTAGAAATGGAAGACCATATATCAAATACTCTTGCTCTAATTGGAATTATGATTGCAATTATTTAGAATGGGGTTAATAATAAAATTGACAAGGGGAGTAAATTCCAAAATGTGCCTTCTGCCAACAAGGGTTTGGCGAAAAAGGGGCAGAAGTGCTAAATTGAGCATTTGTACTTCTATCAACATTTGTGGTTTATTGAACATTTGTGCTTTTAATTCCCCTTCTTCGCCAAGCCCCAAACCGTTAGGCGCAAGCTATGGCGACACTCCAATTATCTACCATTGCTTGTGCTATACCAGGAAATGTTTTACTTCTATGTTTCTTATCATTGTTGAACATCCAGGCAGGATAGCCATTTACTATTTTACCTTCCGACACGTGTGTAACTTCACTTTCAAATAAGTTTGGCTCTTTTAAGTGCTTCAACAGTGGTAGATTTTTTAACCATAAGCAAGTTTTTTTTCTTGCTTCATCACCAAAATAATAAGGATGAATTATTTGATTAGGCTTTCTAAAATGTTTACTCATAATTCCAACAGGGTTTTCAATAGCTATGTGTTTTATATGAGAGTTTGCCAATTTTAAAAAGAAATCAATTGCTTCTTGTTGCACTCCGCTTTCTTGTTTTTTCTTAAAATAAGCTGCACCACTAACCGCTAAATGTGTACAAGGTGGAAAGGCTATCATTGCATCCCAACCATCGTTTATAATATCAAAAACAGAACCTTGATAATGCTTTGCTTTTGGGTTTCTATTTGGTTGCAAATCACAAGACCAAGCATCAAATCCAAGTTTCTCAAATCTTCCACGAACTTCATCACTTTCCTCACAAGCAATGAGAACTCGAAAGCCTGCACCTAACATGGGTTTTGCAAAAGGCAAGGCTTTTGTGCTATCATCAACATTTGTAATTCTATCTATCATTTGTACTAATTTTGAACATTTGTAATTCTATGCCTTGCCCTTCGCAAAGCCCTAATCCGTTGGTGGCAACCATAAAAAAACACTTTTATGACAAATATTGACAATTACAGACAAGAGGAATTAACAATTAACGCATGGAAAGCACAATTGAGTTCAATTTTATATTTTCTTCCATTTCT
>JAAFJZ010000281.1 GCA_013298205.1 Cytophagales bacterium | reverse complement strand
TAAATAAACATTCTATTATGTTACCTAAAATACTGTATGTTCATCAGTTGCAAAACTTTTATTATTCACTAACTGGTGAAGAGTTAGTGAATGCTCGGTAAGGTTACTGCTAACGGTTTGGGGCTTTATGAATTTGGGGAATTAGAATTACCAATGTTCATTTCAGCACCGAAGCCAAATAGTAGTACAAAAGTTGAGGGTTAGCACTTCTGCCCCAATTTCATAAAACCCCTGTTAGCCGTAGTGCTTTCTCGGTTAGGAAGTCAAAATTTGTAAACAATTAAATAAAAATAAAATGTCAAAATTAACAAAAGAACAGTTGGCTGAAACTTTAAACGGCAGAGAGTATCATAAAGAAATGACCAAAGAAGAAGAACTACAAGCCAAAGAAAACGGATTGGTAGTTGTTACTGGTTACAGCGATGATAATTGTGAATTTCGTGGTGCAATTAGCGATGAAGTGGGTTGCTATGATGGTGGTGTTGCAGTTGTCTTCAAACATAATAACGAATTTACTGTATGGGATGCTAATGAAGATTCTATTAGTGATATGGAAGATGCTCACAAAGAAGTTTCAGCATTAGATGCAGTAAAGAAAAATCAAACCATTACGGCTGTTTGGTGTGATGAAAAGTTAGGTTGCTCGTGGTCATACAATACCAAAATTCCACATTCTAAATTCAATATTATGGAAGATGGCGAATTGTATTGTATTGGTATAATTTTCGATTTGCAGGATGTTTCGTAGCATTACGGCTAACGGATTAGGGCTTTATGAAGTTGGGGGATTAGAATTACCAATGTTCAGTTTAGCACAAAAGCCAAATAGAATTACCGATGTTGAGGGTTAGCACTTCTGCCCCAATTTCATAAAACCCCTGTTATGGGCAGTTGCTTTTCGGGTGTTCAAATTTATTCATTATGATTTTAAGACGATTAGGAAATAAACAAGCCATTGCACAGGATATAATTAAATATTTTCCTGACCACAGGTTTTATGTTGAGCCATTTTTCGGTGCTGGTGGAATGTTTTTTAATAAAGCGAAGGCAAAGTATAATATTTTAAATGATTTAGATAGCGATGTTTGCAATTTATTTCAAGTTTGTTTAGATAAAAGATTTGAACTAAAAGAAGCATTTTATTCAATGCCTGTACATAGTGATTTGCTTAATTATTGGAAGAAAAACGAGGAAACAGAACCTATAAAATGGTACAGGTACAGCAGTTAGGCATCAAGTAAGTTCTGGTGCTGGTGGTGTAAAGGATTTTAAAGATGATTTTGAATTAGAATTAGAAGCAACAAATAAGATGCTTTACGATTGCAATTTTACGAATTTTGATTTTAGAAAATTCTTATCAAAATTAGGATTTCAAAACGATGGTAGAAACGATGAAGCAAAAACTTTTATTTATTGCGACCCACCATATTTAGGAACAAATGATAATTACAGTCATTCGTTTACTGAACAAGATAGCATTGATTTATTTGATTGTTTACAAGCTACTGGGTGCAAGTTTGCAATGAGTGAATTTGATAATGAGTTTATTATTAACCAAGCAAAAGAAAGAGGTTTAAATGTCATAATTATTGGCGAAAGGAAAAACTTAAAAAATCGTAGAACAGAAATATTAATAACAAATTATGAAAAACAAAAAGGGCTTTTCGATTAGCAGGGTGTCTCCTGCAATTGCCCATAACGGAAAGGGCTTGTGGTCAGGTGGGGAATTTGAAACGCTACTGCCCGAACGTCTGCCGATATAAATTACTGATGTTGAGTTACTTACAAATGTTCAAAAGATTTCCGTCAGCCGAAACGAATGTACAAAAGAATTACTAATGTTCAATAACTTACGTCAGCCCCACTTGCCACAAACCCATGTTGGTGGCTGCCATTATTAGTTTGATTTTATTGGTCGATAAATATAGCACCCGATTTTTGAGGGATGGTCTTGAACTAAACTGTTCATGGATTCTTTTCTAAGGATATTTATCATCATAAAATCACCTCCTGCTGCCATTGTAAAAAATAGTCCAAATAATATGAGTGCTATGTTTCCTGTGAAGATTGCTAAAATTGAAGGTATAAATCCTAAGATTGCGGCAGGCATTAATGCACCAATTATATATTCTTTCACCAGTAACGGTTCTTTACAATGACAATATAGAGTCAGCCATTTCCAAATAACTCCGTACTTCATAGATTTTAGCCCATTTTTAGCGAAAATAGACCAAGTAAGACCGTGTATTAGTTCATGCAAAACAATTCCTATTACTATAGAACTGAAAATTATTACAGTTGTCCATTGTCCAAGGTACAAAATTGAAGTTCTGAAATTTTCAAATGTAGTGTTGTTCCCCCAAATTTGAAAATAGGGTAAACCAAATAAAAGAAGAAATGGAAGAAAATATAAAATTGAACTCAATTGTGCTTTCCATGCGTTAATTGTTAATTCCTCTTGTCTGTAATTGTCAATATTTGTCATAAAAGTGTTTTTTTATGGTTGCCACCAACGTTTCGGGGCTACACGCAGTGCGGGATTATTACCACTAAACTTCAATACGAAGCACAAATGTTCCACCTTGCACAAAACTGTCATACGAAGCACTGCACCCCGCATTGTCGTGTAGCCCATGTTAGCGGCTGCTTTACTGTCTTTCGTCATAGTCCGAGTAGCTTTTTCTTTTGTGCGTCAAACTCCTCTTGTGTCAAAATACCTTGGTCTTTAAGTGCGGCAAGTTTACCTAACTGGTCTGCAACATCTACTTGTTGTTGAACAACTGTCACTGGTGCTGCTGTCTGTTTTGGTTCACTGAGTTTTGCTCTGACTTTTTCGCAAAATGCTCGCCCTCCAGTCTTGTCAACATTTGAAATCTTTGCAATGTTACCGCTTGCCATGATTTTTATGTCAGCGAAAATCAAACCTGTTTCAATTTGGATTGAGGTTACTTTGTCAAGTCCGAAGTCCTCAACTTTTAGTCCATACAGCAAACCTTTATCAACGAATAGTAATCGTCTATCTGTCGCCACAAGAATACCTTGTCCGCCATTGTAAACACCCTGAACAAGTCCAAATATTTCTTCACCTTCTGGGATGATTGCTGGGAGTTCAGCAATTTCTTTTCGTCCCCAAATTGCGGAAGATGTAGTTAGCCCGATTTTTTGGAGTTGGTCTTGAATTCTGTTTGTCGTCTGTTGAACGCTTGATAATTTTGCTTTAACCTCGTCCAGCGTAAACTTTTTTGAGTTAGCTGTCATGTCAAGTTTAATTAGCTTTCTAAAACAGTCCAAGCAAATTGTCTCACCCGATGCGAGTTTGCCACCGCCAAGAATTGGTGTGTTTCCAAATTTAAGTTCTGCCGAACAATTGCCACAGTTTGCCATTATTTATATTTTTTGATTGTGAAGTAATTTATTTTATTGAATGTCTGTTTCGCTTGACTTGCTCTCCCAAGCATTGGCTTCATAAGTCGCAAGTTTACTATAACCATTTAGTCGGTTATATGTGTAAACTGCTTTGATGTGCTTTAATTGCTCTTCATCGTTATGTCCTGCTGTCAAGGGGTTGTTTGGAAATGTTGCGTTACTCTTTTGGTCAAAGAAAACAACGAAATGAAAAGTGCCGTTGCTGAATTCTTTTTTCTTGTCACGGCAAAACATCGCTAACGTGTCAGTGTTTGGTTTGTCACCGCAAGAATAGAGAAGCATGTCGTTATCATCTTCTGCTTTTGTCTGCACGAAGTCGTAAGGATAGGTTACTTTTTGGTCTGAACAAGCTGTCAGTAATGTCACCACACTAATGATGAGTAGAAATTGTTTTGTCATGTCGTTTGTTGTTTAATTATGAATGAATGTGATGTCGTCAAAAGTTGCCGCTAACGGAAAAGCATTTGTGCAGGGCGGAACTTGATAGCACTGTTGCCCCACAAAGCACTAAACCCAATAGAAAGCACAAAAGTTAATATAAGCACTTCTGCCCGCCTTGCACAAATGTAATGTTAGGCACAGGCATTTTTGGTTTATGAGTAAAATATCCCAGCAACTAATTTCGAGTGCCAATTTTGATGTAAAACTCCCAAAGACATAACTACAAAAATATCTGATGAATTTGATAGTAGATTTTTGTTCGTTTTATAGACATCAAGAAATGTAGGGTCTGTAATTGGTATTTCATAGGAATTGCCATTAAATATAAAAGATAGTCTTAGTT
>JAAFJZ010000280.1 GCA_013298205.1 Cytophagales bacterium | reverse complement strand
TTTTGGAGTTGGTAAAAAGACTACCGAAACCCAAGATATTTTTTTAGGTGGCAGAACTTTAAAATGGCCAAGCATTGGTTTTTCTATTTTTGGTACAAATGTGAGTCCGGTACTCTTGGTGGGTCAATTTGGCGTGGCATATTCTACAGGAATCGTGGGCAGTAATTTTGAATGGCTTGCTTGGATGTTTTTAATGCTTTTGGCTATGGTTTTTATACCACTTTATATGAAAACCAAAATCAGCACGATGCCTGAGTTTTTGCTTTTGCGTTTTGGTGCTACTTGTCATTCATTTTTGTCTTATTATGTTTTGTTTTCGATTTTGTTTCTTTGGTTGGGTGCCTCACTTTATGCTGGCGGAATCATTATTTCTCAAGTTTTAGATATTCCTTTATGGGTTTCTGTAGTGGCGGTTGCTATTTTTGCCACAAGCTTTACGGCTACTGGTGGCCTAAAAGCTGTGGTTAGGGCTGAGGTATTTCAGTCTATTTTAATTATTGCTTCTAGCACTCTTTTGGCGGTTTTGGCTTACATAAAGATAGGAAGCATTGAAAATCTAAAAGCAGGTTTACCCGAATCTTACTTTACTTTATTGCGTCCTGCAAGTGATGAGCAATATCCTTGGCACGCTATTTTCTTAGGCTATCCTGTAATTGCAATTTGGTTTTTTTGTACCGACCAAACAATTGTTCAAAGAGTTTTGGCAGCTAAAAATCAAGAGCAAGGTCAATATGGTGCAATTTTCACTGCTTTTTTGAAAATATTAATGCCATTTATTTTTCTCGTGCCAGGTATTATGGCGTTCAAGCTTTTTCCTAATCTAGCCAACTCAGATCATGCATACATTACGATGGTTGTAAATGTTTTGCCAGTGGGAATGGTGGGTTTGGTGGTAGCAGCTATCATTGCTTCTTTGATAAATACAACTGCTTCGGGTCTCAATTCGTTTACTACCATTTTCTCATTAGATATTTACAAGAAAAAAATCAATCCCGATGCAGACGAAGCTAGAATCAAAAGAGTAGGTCAAATCATAACGCTTGTGGGGGCTTTTTTAGCTATTTTTGTGGCTTTTATGTATGCAGGAGCAGGAAAGAGATTGTTTGATATTACACAAGGAATCTTTTCTTTTGTTGCTCCTCCTATGTCTGCTGTGTTTTTGTTGGGTGTAATATGGAAAAAGGCTTCTTCTAAAGCTGCTGAGTATGTATTAATCGGTGGGGCAGTTATCTGTATTACTCTAGGTGCTTGCTTTATATTAGATTTTCCTTACAAAGGATATTGGCCACATTTTATGCTCTTGTCTTTTTATTCGTTTGCTACTTTAGCTGTTTTGATGGTAGTTTTGTCTTACGTTTTTCCTGATAATGCTGAAAAAGCGTTGTTTCCTTCGCTTAAAGAAGTTTACAAAGAAAATGGGAAAACATCTCCTTTGATTTGGTGGCTATGGGCGGTTATTGGAACCATTACAGTTGCACTTTATTGGGTGTTTAATTAGTATTTTTTTAATTTTATTGTTTTAAATTAGCAATAAGCTTTTCTTGAAGTTGAAATAAATTACATATATATTTCAACTTCAAATTAATTATAAACTTTTATTTATGAAAATCAGAGCATTATTATTAGTTGTAATCATTGCACTCAATTTATTTTTACCAAAATTTGTAGATGCTAGAGGTGGCGGTGGAGGTGGCGGAAGAGGTGGAGGTGGAAGAGGTTTTAGTAGCGGAGGATATTATGGTCGTAGTGGTGGTTTAAAAGTGAAATGGGAAAAGGGCGATAATGAACGTTTGGTTGTGATACTTTTAATATTTGCTGCTCTTGTAGCATTTCTTTACAAAGGTTACAAACTCATAATTATTTACAAAAAAGTACGGGTTAATAGAATTTTACGAAAAAGCGCTTTAGAAGACGTATTTTGGGATAAGAAAGACTTATCATTGCGCATAGAAAAGACATTCTTAAGAATTCAAAATGCTTGGATGAATCAAGATTTGAATTTAGTTGAGGATATGATAACAAAAAGATTTTATTTAAAAAACCAAAAGATTTTAGAAAGGCAGAAAAGAGCTAGGGTCTTCAATCTTATTGATAAAGTTAAAGTAGAAAAAGTTGAGATTATAGGTATTGAAGATTATAATGACAATAATTTAGACAGATTTACTGCATATATTTCAGGGCAAATGGTAGATTTAATATTAAGAAGCCATCAAAAAAATTTCCAATCAAGCAAATTTACTAATTTTGAAGATTTGTATCATTTTGTTAGAAATGAAAATGTGTGGCTGCTAGATAGAATTGTTAATTATTTAGATATGATTACTATAGGAGAACTAGAAATAAAGAAAGAAAAAAGTGAGTAATAAAATTGTGAATTCCAATAGTACATTTTAAGATTATCGGATATTAAAATGTAAATGAATTTTGCGAAAGGGATAGAGTGAAAAGCTTAGCGAGAGGAACGAACGCTAACTTGTAGCGATAGCCCGACCCGAAGGGGTTCGCCCAAATATTGATTCAATTAATTATAAAACTTCAAATTCAAAACCTTTAATTAACATATTTTCTATATAAGTGCTGAGCATAGTTTTTAGTTTCGCATAAGATTTTAAACTATCATGGAAGACGATGATAGAGCCTGTTTGGGTGCGTTTGGTTGTCATTTTTAGGCAATTTTCTGCGCTTAAAGAGGGGGAATAATCACAGGAAAGTACGTCCCACATGATAATTTCGTAATCATTTTTAAGTAAATTTACTTGTGAAGGAGTGATTCTACCGTAGGGTGGGCGGAAAATATTGCGTTCTCTTTTATAATAGCTATCTATATATGCTTGGCAAGCTGAGATATTGCTAAAGTATTTTGAGTTGGATGTTTCCCAACCTTTTAAATGGTTGAATGTATGGTTTCCAATTGCGTGCCCATCGTCTATGATGGCTTTTAAAATATCGGGGTGCTTCCTTACATTATCGCCTACCACAAAAAAAGTAGCTTTGATTTGATGTTGAGATAAGCATTTAAGCACAAATTCGCTTACTTCTGGTATAGGACCATCATCAAAAGTGAGGTAAATCTTGTTTGATGGCTGAGGACTTGCTCGCTTCCAAGTTAAACTTGTAAATGAGTTCTGTAGCCAAGATGGGGTTTGGTGAATGTGCATTAACGCGGATTACAAATTATCAGATTTTATTGAGCTTCAAGCCCAAGAGCGTGTGTGTTTTGGTATTATTGTTTTTAATCGTAAAATGATATTGCAAATATAGAATAATTTAGGAAAATGTAGAAAATTTAACCTCAGGTCAGGGCAAGCGGATTGATAACAGCTTTAAAAGCGTCTTTTGAAATGAATTATCAAAACACTTATTTTTGATTTCTTGTTTTCTCATAAAAAGTCAAAATAAAATTTTGCTCGATAATTTGTGCGTTGTATTAAATAGGCTTACATTTATTACTTCAATTTAAGTTAATAAATAATCAAATTTCGACTTGAGAGCAAAAGTGGGAACGTTATAATGGCAAAGCTTTACGATATATCTACTTGGTACGAGCAAACTTGGTGGAATACAGGTGGAACTCGGGATAAAAAAATTTATCTAAATCCCGAAGATGGTGAGCTATATTATTTTAAGCAATCGTTTAAAAAAGGTCAGAGAGATTATAAACACGAATTTTGGTCAGAAATAATTGCATCAGAGATTGGTGAACTTTTGGGATTCGATATTTTGCCTTATCACATTGCAATCAGAGGGAATGTAGTAGGTTGTATTTCCAAATCAATGATTAATCAAGCATCTGAAGAACTTATTGAAGGAGGTAAATACTTGCAAGCATTTGACAATACCTTTAAACCAGAAAACATCAAATTACGAAATCTCTATGATTTTAACTTAATTTTGAATGCTCTCATTTCATTTAAAAAGGAAAAGCATTTAAAGGAGTTAGTAGAAATAATCGTATTTGATGCTTTAATAGGCAACAGCGATAGGCATCAAGAGAACTGGGCTATTATTAATGTTTATACCGTCATATCGGACGAAATTACACAAATTGAAAAAGGTATTGAAACTGGTGAAATTGATGATATGCCAAACTGGTTAAAAATAATCGTAAAAGCTATTTATATTGTAAAATGGAAAATTCGTCCTGAATTTCAAACTGCTAGATTGATGTTGCCAAAACAGACAAGGTTCGCACCCATTTATGATAGTGGCTGT
>JAAFJZ010000028.1:5833-12469 GCA_013298205.1 Cytophagales bacterium | reverse complement strand
CTTTGAACGGAAAATAATGAAACCAATCTTGAGATTCTTATGCATACCCTAGACGAACATAACAATGAAAACAAATCAGAAATAGCACGTTTAAAAAACGAGCTAAAAGATGCCATGATTCAATTAGAAGGCTACAAACGGATGGTAGAAATTGCTGAAGAGGAGCTAAAGATTCCGATTAGAAAAAAGTACAATACAAAGTAATTCAGAAGATTATTTACAAATATGTAAAACTAGGACTTTCACATATTTGTAAATAATTGAATGAAAGCTATTTACGCTCTTCCTCTTCTTCTTTTTTAATGGCTTCTTTGCTTATAAGTTTGGGTTCTTTATTAGATTCTTGTTTTTCTTTTTGTTTGATTAGCTCTTCAAAATTATCAAATGATTTGGTGTACATCAAACTAAAACCACCTGAAATCGGATTGCTATTTCTATCAGCTGCTGTTAAACCTGCATTGGGATCATTTCTATTAAAAACTTTTACCCTAAAAATCCCTTCTTTATCAAGCAAATATTCCAAAGTCCACTCTCCTACAACGCTATAAGCTGTGGTTTGATTTTGGGTGTTGGTAAATGCACCATCACGAGAAAGTCTTAATCTGCCATCTAACATAGTATAAGAAAGTCTCACACGCATATTTCGTAAAGAATTGGCATCCAAGCCATTAATATCAAAATCAATGCTAAAATTTTCATCAACACTGGAAAGCCACTGGTTAAGTTGGTTAGAAAAAAGCTCACTCACACTGCCGGCTACTGCTCCTGTAGCTTGGTTGGAAATGATGCTATTATCTAAAGTGGCAAAAGATTTTAAAACCATCAGACTAAAAACCTGCTTATTTAATTCTTGGTCGTTAGATTCGATATACGTGATTTGTCCCCTTATAAGGTTAGTAATTTTTATGGGGTAATCATCTATTTTGATTTTATATTTAATTTCAGGTCGCATGAGCGCACCTGTAAGCAAAAGATTTACAGTGGTGGGGTATCTTCTTTGGTATTCTGGATTTTGTTGCTCTTGTTCTGAAAGCTGGAGCAAGGGAAGTGCAGAAACATTTTGCCTATAGCCTGCAGAAATATTTAAAATTCCATCGTAAGGCAACCCATTCCAAGAAATTTTGCTGCCTTCATTGATGGTAAAAGCTTTATTTATGATGTTTAACATAGTGAAATTATACGCTCCTTTTTTGAAAGTATAATCTCCAAACATACTTATATCTCCCTTAGAATCAACATTTAAAGAAACGTTTCCATTGCCAACTCCCCTAATAATATCCCCAGCTTTTTTATCAAAAATAATTTCGCAATACGCATTTTCATTCATCTCAAAGTTTAGGTTGATTAATAGTTTTGATAAATCTATGCTATTGGTGTTTTTTTCACCTACAACTTCAAAAGGATTGTCGCTACAAGTTTGGTCAGACTTACTCGTTTTTTTATTGCTTTTAAAGCTAATGTAATCTTTTTGTTTTACCCCTTCAAACGAATTTAAGGGTAAATAAAGATAAGTGCCAGGTTCTGATTTGATATTGGCATTGATTTCAAGTTTGTCTATAGGACCTTTAATATCAAAATCGCCCGAAGCAAAAGCCACTCCATAGTAAGAGTTGTTGCTAGCCTCGGTCGTGTTAAGAATCAGAGTTTCCTTAAATTTTCCTTCCAAATCTATTGCCCATTTATCGAAATTTTTATGCGTAATTCCCCCATTTAATACCACATCTTGGTCGTTTCCATCTATAACTTTTGCATTTTTTAAACCAAAAAATCCATTTTTAACCTCTATGTTCCCATTGTATTTATAGTTGGTATTCAAATAAGAAACGGTAAAGCTCCCTTGGTTTAATTGTAAAATACCATTGGTAGATAAATCGCTGGAAGTGCCTCTAAGTAAAATATTTCCTGTCAAATTGCCCTGCAAATCACTCAAAACTCTTTTCAAGAAAGGCTCAATAATATTCAACTTGGTTTGGTTAAATTTACAATTCAAATCGAGCAATGCATATTCATCTACCCATTTTATATTGCCATCTATGATTAAATCCTTATTTTGGGTATGACTAAGCTCTGCATTGATTAAAATTTTATCCGTTTCTGCATCCCATTTTGAAGAAATCGCAATATCGCCTACATGAATGGTGTCTAATTTAAGGTTTTCTACTTGCAGATCTCCTTTGAGCATCATTTTGCCTAAGGGATCAGTTAAATCTCCTTTTCCGGATAATTTACCTGTAAAATTGGTGGACAGCCAATCATTAATTGGTGAAATATCTAGCTTGTCAATATCAAAATTGAGCCTTGAATTGTTTTCTTTAGATATTGTCCCATTAATATTTAACCTTTGCAATTTTTCATAAAGATTAAAATTGTCTAGTTTTAGTGCTTTCCCCCAAACCAATTCCATGTGGTTAAGGCTATCAATATTCCATTTTTTGCCTAATAAATCAAATGCCAAAGCTGAAATTCTGCCTCTTAAGGTATCTTGATGAAGCGTAATAACAGAATTGATAGCAATTTCATTTATTTTCTCATTGGGTTTGATTTTGTTTTCTACCCAAATCGAGTCTCCATACCAAGACGCATGAAGACTCGCTTGGTCAGTAAGTTTTTTATTGGAATCAAAAACAGATTTGCTTTGAGCGTCTAAAAATGCATATTTATAATCGGAATTAATCGCTTGCTGGTAATAAAATGTCAGGCTATTTTCATTGAATTTATAGGTTTCGTAGCTAAGACTTTTGGGCTTAGAATTGACTAAAAACGAAATAGAGTCTTTGCAAGAAAACACGCCATAAGCTTCGGTAGCTTCGGGAATGCTTAGATTGGGCAAAAAAGTTTTGAAAAAATTTGAACTATTTTTTTGTGAAATAATTTGATAGGAAATGTCTGTATTGCCCTTGTAATTGGGTTTTAGGGTTTGAACCCAATTACTTTCAGAATAATTATACTTTTTCCTCAAAGCATTTTCCACCGATTGGTAGGTATAAAGAAAATCGTCTGCTAAGGCATAAAAGCTGTAATAGCCTTCAACTGTGGCATCAAAAACATCAGATTTTAGCTTAAAAACTCTTTTATCATTTTGCTTCACACAACTTGCGCTAAGTTGTTTTACATCTAAATAATGGGTTTTACTCCTTAAAATTGTATTTCTTAACTCTACATTTCCCCAAATTCCTTCCTTGCTCAAATCGCTACAATTCATTTTTACATCAGACGAAAAATTTAAAATTTCATTACTTAAAAGCAATAGTCGAGGATTAGATTTTAAAATTTTAGCATCTACAACCAATATCTCTGGCTTTTTATTGAGTTCTATATCTGCGTGGGCATTCATCACAAGATTAGAATCGTTTACATACAAATCGCCTATGAAAACTTTATTAAGAAATTTAGCATTAACAACCGCATTTTTATAATTGTATTTCAATAAATTAACCTTAGCCACTTCGGCTTCCACTTTAAGATTGGCATTTTCGATTCCAAAACCCTTTCCAGCCACACGCCCTCTACCTGTAATCATGCCAAAAGATTTTATTTTTGTAAATTCTCCTAACTTAAACTGATTTACTTTTACACTTGCCTCATAACTAGAATTTGCCGCATCTGAAATCTTAAAATCTGCTTCTCCTTCTATCTTTCCCAAATTAGTGTCAAAATCTCCCGCCAAAGTAAAAGCCTTTGGTGTACCTAAAAAGCTAGCTTCAAACTTTGATTTACCGATTTGTCTTGACAAATCTACCATTTGGCTATCGAGATAGGGCTCAATATCTTGATGTTCAAAATAACTGTCGTCAAAATATAATGACATTTGAGGATTTATGCTTTCTGGCAAACCTTTAAAAGCTACTCTACCTTTCAAATATGATTTTTCTCCGAAAGTAAGATTGAGTTTGTCTAAAGTAAAATCTTTTACCTTACCTCTAAATCGCCCAGAAAGGGTGAATTTTTGGTTTATTTTAGCCATATCGGGCGCAAAAAAAGCCAAATCTTGGGAAGTAAATTGAGATTGATTAAAACTGGCTTCCGTATAAACGCTATCATTAAAATAAGAAAGTTCTATAATATCGTTAAAGTGGAATACCATTTTATCTTTCACATGGCTTTTACCAATCGAGGCATCCAAATCTAACAGACTCAAGGCACTACACGTAAGCCTAAAAAAAGTATTTAATTTATTGATTTTAAGCTGAGTATATCTTTCTTGGGCATTTAGATTTTTGATTTTAAATTGCAAAGTATCTTCACGTATTTTGAAAGAATCGGCTTGCAGGCTAATATTGTCAAAGCCAAAATGAAATACATCAAATCTTTTGCTGCCCAATCTTTTCTCAGTAGGGTCTTCAAAAATAAATTTCCCTCTTTTAAGTAAGACTGTTTTTACTTGAAAAGCAATAGAAGGTGATTTCACCGTATCAGGCGAAGAGCTTTTTCCCAATTGATTGATGGCATAAATAAAAGCATCAATATTTACTTTTTTAATTGTAGAGTCATATTGCACATTTACGAGCACAGAATCTAATGTTACTTTTTTTACCAGTATCTTATTGGAAATAAATATTTTAGGCAAGAAAAAATTGGCAGTAAGTTTATCAATGTAAATCATATTCACACGATTTTTGTCTTTTATAGCCACGCCACGAAGCTCCATTGTATCAAACCAACTGATATTCACTTTTTCTATTTCTACAGGGAAGCGCACCGCATCAGAAAACGCTTGTGTAACATAAGCCACCATCTTAGTTTGCACATTAGGAAACTGTATAGCGACCACGAGAGCAGAAAAACTGAGGAAAAACAAAGTTATTCCAACAAAAAGCAGTCTTAAAAAAGTTAATTTTATATATTGCCAAGCTTTATTTTTCAACATCAAATGCAAGAAAATATAATCATTTTAGGAATCGAAACATCGTGCGATGAAACATCGGCAGCAGTAATCCAAAACGGCAAACTGCTGAGTAATATTGTTTTTACACAAGAAATACACAAAGAATATGGCGGAACGGTACCCGAACTGGCATCAAGAGCGCATATTAAATATATAGTTCCCACAGTAGCTAAAGCTTTAGAAGTAGCAAATATACACAAAAAAGATATTTCTGGCATAGCTTTTACACAAGGACCCGGTTTGCCTGGCGCATTGGTGGTGGGTTGTGGGTATGCCAAGGGATTGGCTTTGGGTTTGAATGTGCCTTTACTGGCTGTTCACCACATAAAAGCACATATTTTGGCACATTTTATTGAAGAACCTAAGCCCAAATTTCCATTTCTTTGCCTTACCGTAAGTGGCGGACATACACTCATTGTGCTTGTAAAATCGGTATATGATATGGAAATAATCGGCAGCACCCAAGATGATGCGGCTGGTGAGGCTTTTGATAAAGCTGCAAAAATGTTGGGCTTACCTTATCCTGGAGGGCCATTGATAGATAAATATGCCAAAAATGGAGTAAGCGGTCAGCATAATTTCCCTATGCCACAAATGCCAAACTACGATTATTCGTTTAGTGGCATCAAAACCGCTATTTTATATTATTTACAAAAAAAAGAAAGAGAAAATCCCCATTTTATCAAAGAAAACTTAGCCAATCTTTGTTGTGATATACAAAAGCACATCGTTAAAATATTATTCCAAAAGCTTACCAAAGCAGCTGAAGAACTACAAATAGACCAAATAGCCATAGCTGGAGGTGTTTCTGCAAATTCTGCCCTGCGCAAACGTTTGGAAAATGAATCAGAATCTCGTGATTGGGAAATTTATTTACCCGCATTTGAATTTTGTACCGATAATGCCGCTATGGTAGCTATGGCTGGTTATTATGATTATTTAATTGCTAAATTTGCACCCCAAAATGTTACGCCCGATCCTAGGCTCACATTTTAAATTGACAAAAATAGTTTACAAACAAATTCTAATTACTTACAAAACAGAACATTGAAATTTTACAATTGATTAATATGAAGTAAATGATTTGGGCGTGCCCCAAGGGTCAGGCTATCGCTACAAGTCCTCGTTCGTGCCTCACTGTGGGCTTTTCGCTCTATCCTTCACGCTAAGAGATTACATAAAATTGCATTCAAAAATATTTCAAAAATAAAATAAGTTGTATAAAATCTAACATCCATGGCAAACAAAGAAATACAAAAGAATGTAGATATTCGCAACAAAAGAGCCAATTTTGAATACCAAATTTTAGATACCTATATCGCTGGTATTCAGCTTAGAGGCACCGAAATAAAAGCCATTAGAATGAGTAAGGTCAATTTTGCAGATGCCTATTGCCTATTTCAAAATGATGGTATTTATGTAAAAAACTTGAATATCTCAGAATATTTATTTGCATCTTTTTTCAAACACGACCCTACACGTGAACGAAAACTTTTACTCAAAAAAAAGGAAATCAATAAACTAAAAGAAAAATCGGAAGAAAAAAGCCTAACCATCATCCCTTTGCGCATTTTTATAAATGATAGAGGCTGGGCAAAACTAGAAATCGCTCTAGCAAAAGGAAAAAAAATACATGACAAACGAGATACCATCAAAGAAAGAGATTTGTCAAGACAAATAGAGCAGGAGTAAAATTATTTATCTAATGATATTTTATTACTTAAATCAACTAAAATCTATTACTTTTACTT
>JAAFJZ010000028.1:0-5823 GCA_013298205.1 Cytophagales bacterium | reverse complement strand
CAAAAATAATTTTTCAAAATGTCAAAATTAGATTTTACAATTTAAAAATATGACCAAAAAAACTCTTTTTTCATACTTATTACTGCTATTCGCGATATTTGTTATTGATTGTCCTGTTTTTGGTCAAATATATACTTTAAACGATTTTTCTGATAAATATTACGCAAAAGTAAATTTAGTTAATCTAGACCAAGATGAAGCTAAGATTTCAATATATGATAAATCTACTAATACAAATATTATATCCGTAAACTCTGATAATCATGTATTAGACTTACAATTAAGAGATTATGACAAAATTAAAAAACAAGAAGTTGTACTTTTTTTGGATTTTAATTTTGATAACAATAACGACTTTGCAATTCAAACAGGATTTTCTAGCAAAGGACCTTCTTACGAAATCTTTTTATTTGAAAACGGGAAATATTCCTTTAATAAGATTTTTACTGAAATTATTCAAAACTCACAAGGAGATTTTAGTTTAGATAAAAAATCAAAATCAATTAAAACAAGAGGAAATGGAGGTTGCTGTTGGCATTCATTTAGCACTTTTGTTGTTTTCAACGGTATTCCAAAACTAATGGAGGAGACAATTTTAGAGTCAGGAAATCATTTCCAAACAGAAACAATCTCTATTTTAAAAAATGAAAAATATGTTAAAAAGTCTTTTAGAAAAATAGATTTAACTTATGAAGGAATAAAAGAGGTCATGTCCTTTAATTTAAAAGATACAAACAAAAGATTAGTACTTTACGATTTGAATCAAGTTTCATTAAATTATGTATTAATTGATCAAAATGACAATGTTGAATTTTATTATCCTAAAACTGTTGAATATGTAGAGCCTGACTTTAGCATTAATTCTGCTTCAAGTGAGTTGATTTTTCTCAATAAAGGCGTTAAATATAAAATTTATCAAAAAATGGAAAAAGATATAATTACACAAGTTGGTATTTTGGTGTATACTAAAAATAAAACAGTTGACCTTAAAGGTGATTTAAAAACTTTAAAAGGCAAATTACATTCTGATATTATAGGCTTGGAAAATGTTTGCGTTATAAAATAAAATTTAAATTTTTAAATATAAATATAAATTTGTTAAAATTATTTTCCAACTCCTAGGCTATTAGTTCAATTTGGTCTTTATAAACTAAGGAAGAAGTAATTAATTAAACATTTTTTTTTAATTGTCGCCCTTCATGAATATTTATATGTTGTGCATATTGGCACAAAAAAACCCGTAGATTTTTAAACCTTAATTTTTATTTAAAAGTGTAAATTTGTATGTTAGAAATTATAAAATGAAATTATCTGATAAAGTCTATTTCGATCATTTCCAAAATTTAATTGGCAAAAATCTTAAGGATTACATTCAGAGCTTTGATTTTGGAGGTCAAAATATTGACTTAGGTTACCAAACCCAAGCATCGGCAGTGTATTCCTCCAATATAGAAGGAAATAGTATAGATTTGAATTCTTTTATGAATTACAAGTTATTGAAAGATAAGCCAAAACCTCAAAAAGAATTACAAGAAATTGAGGATTTAATTGAAGCTTATGAATTCGCACAATCAGAAATTTTAAATGAAAAAAATCTATTAACAGTTCATAAATTACTTTCTCGTAAACTTGTAGTTTCCAGTTTGAGGGGTAAATACCGAATTGATAAAGTTGGTGTTTTTGGAGAGTCTGGATTGGTATATTTAGCAGTTGAAGAAAAGTTTGTTGGTAGTATAATGAAAGAGTTTTTATTAGATATTGTGGCGTTAACAAAACAAAAATTAACTGAGGCTGAATCTTTTTATTTTGCATCTTTTATTCATCTTCGTTTTGCCCATATTCATCCATTTAGAGATGGAAATGGAAGAACAGCAAGACTATTAGAAAAATGGTTTCTTGCAAAAACGCTAGGAGAAAATTTCTGGAAAATTTCATCAGAAAAATATTATAAAGAACATCAAGCCGAATATTATAAAAATATAAATTTAGGGGTGAATTTTTATGAACTTGACTACACAAAATGTGTACCCTTTTTGGCAATGCTTCCTAATTGTTTGAAATGAGAAACATTAAAATGAGAAGTAATAAAGTTCATATGAGATCTGAGAAAGGGAAGTAGAAATTATTATGAATTTTATTTAAAAAAATAAACCAATAGAAGAATTAATAAAATGCTTTCTTTAAATGTGTTTAAGTAACTAAACAAGCTCAAATGTATTTTGTTTCATTTCCCAAACCTTGTTTTTTACCTTTTCCATTAACCACATTGGTGTTGAAGTTGCACCGCAAATGCCAATTTTTTCTTTGTCTAATAGCCATAAAAGTTCAAGTTCAGTTTCGTTTTCTATAAAATAGCTTTCAGAATTATTTTTTTTACAAACTGCATAAAGAGCTTTGCCATTAGAACTTTTTTTGCCACTCACAAAAAGTATTAACTCGTTTTGTTTTGCAAATACTTCTAATTGAGGCTCTCTATTTGAAACTTGCCTACAAATACTATCATTTATATCAAGTTTATCACTTTTTTCTAATTCAATTTTACTTTCAATTAAAGTTTTAATTTTAAGAAAACCTTCTGTACTTTTTGTAGTCTGACTAAATAAAGTAATCGGTTTATTGAAATCTATATTTTCAATATCAGATTCGTTTACAATGACAATTGCTTTATCATTAGTTTGACCATTTAATCCAATTACTTCGGCATGATTTTTTTCACCATAAATTACAATTTGCCCATTTTCATTCTCAGATTTATCAAAAGCAACTTTGACTCTATTTTGAAGTTTTAAAACCACAGGGCAAGAAGCATCAACTAATTCAATATTATTCTTTAAAGCAATTTTATAAGTTTCGGGTGGCTCACCATGGGCTCTTATTAAAACTTTACAATTGTTTAAATGATTTAAGTCCTCTTTGGTTATAATTTGAAGTCCTTTTTTGCTTAATCTATCAACTTCCATAGCATTGTGAACAATATCACCTAAGCAATATAATTGATTTCCTAATTCGAGTTCATCTTCAGCCATTTTTATTGCGAATTCTACTCCAAAGCAATAACCAGAATTTTTATCAATCGTAACTTCAAACATTCTATAAATTTAGGTACAAACTTATAGAATATTTTAATTTTTAGCTATAATGATTTGAGCTAGTTTTATTGCTGAAGAAAATTGCTAATAAATTTTTGTTTTTTTTTAGTGACGCTAATTTTAAATATCGAAAAAAAAATAAAATGAATAACTAGTAAATCTAAAAACTAGCTATTCATTAAAATAAAAAAATTTGATAAATATTATAAAAGTTAACAAAGTTCCTCACACTTTGCTACTAAATATAGCCAATTTAATTGGCTATATTTTATCATTGTATTGTGTTTTATTTATTTAATGTTGTATGTTTTGTAAATAATATTTAATTTAAGTTTTAATAATAAAATTTGGAAAATAATTAGATTATTTGAATAAAATTTAGAATTTTTCTTTATTGTTCGTTTGTGATTTACTTTAAAATTAATATTTTTTTTCATTAAAATAAGCTCTAATTTGTTGAATTTTTGATGAAATTTAAAAAAATTTATATAATTAACAGGTTGTAAATATTATATTTAATATTGTTATAATTATATTCATTGGATATTTTTAATATTTTATTTTAATTATTTTTAAATTAAATTTTAGTTTTTTTAAACTTTTTTTGTGTTTTCTTATCACATTTTTAAAAGACTAATTTTTATTTTTTTTACTTTTTTAGTGATTAGAATTAGATTAAATTTCAATTAAAATATGAATTTGGGTTCACTTTTAGTTTTTATTTTTCATTTTTTAAAAGTAATTGCGTTAAATTATTAATCTAATTATTTATGAGAAATTGCTACTTTATTGCAATAGGTTTTGTTTTTGGAATTCATTTTGTTTTTGCTCAATCTATAACCCACGGTAGAGCGAGTACTGAAAATACTATTGCTTGGTTTAACTATAGTGGTGACCATAAAATTGCAAATAAATGGAGTTTACATACAGAATATCAATTTCGAAGAGCTGATTTTATTTCTACATGGGAACAATCTTTGTTAAGGCTTGCAATAAATTATCATTTTAATGATCAAGTAATGTTTACTTTGGGTTATGGTTTAATTCATACTTTTTCTTATGGTTTAAATCCTATAGTAAAAAAAACCAATGAAGGGGAAGCTCAAGTTTTTCCAGAACACAGATTGTATCAAGATATGCTTATCAAAAACAACACTGGAATTTTTGAAATTAACCATAGATTTAGATTTGAAGAAAGATGGTTGGCGAATCTATATGACAAAGATAATTTATTAAGACAAGATGCATGGAAATTTATGTTAAGAATGCGATACAGATTGAGAATTGCTTTACCTTTAAAAGGAAAAACGATTGATGACAAAGAACTTTATTTACATGCATTTGATGAAATATTTATTGGTTTTGGTGATGATGTTGGGGCTAATGTTTTTGATCAAAATAGAATTAATTTAGGTATCGGATACAGATTCACTAAAGATTTTAGGCTTGAAGTTGGATTTTTATCTCAAATTCTTCAAAAACCTTCAAACCTAATCGTAAAAGATTCTTTTAATCCTTTGATTACCCAATCGTATCCTTATTTTGAATATAATTCCGGCTTGCTTTTGGCTTTAACTTATAATGTAGATTTTACCAAAAAAGCTGTCATTGTACCTGTTCAGCCCTAGTATTATATTTAGTTTATTAGAAAGTATTGTTTTAAAATCTAATGATTAAGTTTCTGCATTCATTCTTTTTAAAGTTAATTTAATAAAATGATTTTTAATTTTTTTTAATATATTTCTAAACCACTGTCATCCGATTAAAAGTGTAAATTAAGAATAAAGCCTCATATATCATTCCTAAGGGCTTTTATTTTCGGTTTCAAAAACACCCCCCTTCGTTGCTTCAAACAATGAGACAATTGAAAGTTTTGCTTTAGCTGTTTGAAAAAAGGCTCTATAGCCCATCTGTTCTTATATAACAAACTAATAGTTTGGTTTGAGATGTCAAACATGTTGCTTAAAAACTCTAGTACCTTACCTGTTACAGGGTCTTTATAGGTAACCATTCTAAGTTTAAGCTTTGACTTTGAATCACTTACATAAACTTCTATTTCTTGGTCTTTTAATACATTTACGCCCGATGTGATGTTAAAATAATCGACCTCATTATTTTTTATAATCTCGTATTTTGCGTTTTTATTCATTCGTGTTACAAAATAAACGGATTCATTCGTCCACTTTTGATATACATTGTAGTTTACATACCCTTTATCAAATACATATATGTGGTCTTTTTCTGCTTGTAGCTGTCCGAGAAAATCTTTGTCATTTTTAGCTGCTGCACCTAATTCTATGTACTCAGGCACTAGGCTATCGAAAGACAATAAGGTTTGAGCCTTAACTCCTCCTTTTTTAACATTCTCTACTGATTTGCGCCCTGCGCCTTTAAATATCAAATCTGAAAACAAGGTAAAAGTGGTGCTATCAAAGCGTTTGGCTAAGTTGGTATCTACTTCTCCATTAATAGAAGTACAAACAAATTTCCCTTGTAATTCAGACTTATAATGTTCAAAAAGAACATAATATAGCTTTTCAAATACAAGGCTTGGACGATTTGCATTGGCATCAAAAAGTGTAGAGCGGGCTGGCAAAGAGGTAATACCAAGATAGGATAGCTTTCCGTCTAAAAAAGACAAGTTTTTGCACCAACAACTTAGAGAAGGTGTTTTATTAATAATCGCATACAGCATAAAAATAAGCTGGTTGTAAGTATTCATTTTTTTGTAATA
>JAAFJZ010000279.1 GCA_013298205.1 Cytophagales bacterium | reverse complement strand
TGGAAATTACTTCTCCCTCAACAGTAAAAAAAGATTTTAATGAAAAATTTAATCTTTACGAAGAATATGGCGTGCGTGAATATTGGATAGTGCAGCCCGAAGCCAAACAAGTGCTTTGTTTTGCCCTAAATGCTGAAAATAAATATGCCCAAACAGGTAATTTTACAGAAGATGCCCAAATACCTGTGGTTATTTTTGAAAACAAATCCATCATGTGGAAAGATATATTTGTTTAATAAATAGTAAGTTAAATTCTAAAAAGAACATGAATTAACCCCAAATTAATTACCCTAGTGAATTAAAATAAATCCATGAAACCTATCACAGACATCTCGCAATTAGATTTGAAAGCCACTTATACGGTAGCCGATTACCTTAGCTGGCAGTTTGACGAAATGGTAGAACTTATCAAAGGGCACATTTTTGCTATGTCTCCTGCTCCTAGAAGTGGGCATCAAAGAAATAGTAGAAATATAGTAAAGAACTTCCTAAATCTTTTGCCAGAATACTGTGGGTGTGAAATGTTTTTTGCCCCTTTTGATGTTTATTTAGGAGGTATAGATGGAAAGAAAAAGACAGTCGTGCAGCCCGATATTTGCATCATTTGTGATAGTAATAAAATAGAAGACAGAGGTTGCGTGGGCGCACCTGATTTGATTGTGGAAATTACTTCTCCTTCAACAGTAAAGAAAGATTTTAATGAAAAATTTAATCTCTACGAAGAATATGGCGTGCGTGAATATTGGATAGTGCAGCCCGAAGCCAAACAAGTACTTTGTTTTGCCCTAAATGCTGAAAATAAATATGCCCAAACAGGTAATTTTACAGATGATGCCCAAATACCTGTGGCTATTTTTGAAAACAAATCCATCATGTGGAAAGATATTTTCACTTCATAATGAAATTAAAATGATAATGTTACAAGTAAAAATGAAAGCAATACAAGCGAAAAATTAAGATAAATATCCCAAATGCTATCAAAAACAGACATAGAAAATATTATTCAAAAAATAATCTTGGTCTCAGACCCAGAACAGATTATTTTGTTCGGCTCTTATGCCACAAATAGTTTTGATACCGATAGCGATTTGGATTTATTGATCATTTAAAGAAACCGATTTGCCTCCATTGAAAAGAAGTTTTGCTATACAAAAATCTTTGATTGGCTCAAGGTTTTCGATTGATATTTTAGTTTATACAAAAAACGAAATGTTGACAGGTGAAAAACGTAAGTATTCATTCTTACATAATGCTTTAAAAACCTCAAAAATTGTATATGAGCGAAATTCTTATTTATTAACGTAATAAAAAGAGGCATCAAAAGCGAAGTACATAGCTATTTACAACAAAAATGGTTCATTTTCCATTCTTTCCGTAAAAATACCCACAAATAAAGAACCTCTTTGCTAACCTATATCAAATAATGGCCATATATTTAAACAAAAATCTACCCATCATTAGCTGACGAAAATAAAGAATCATTATGTTTCCTATCATTGATGCCCATAAAAAAGAACTTTTCAACTTATGTGAGAAGTATAAGGTGGAAAAACTTTACGCTTTTGGCTCATTGGTTAATGGGAATTTTAATGAAAAGACCAGTGATATTGATTTCCTTTACCTCATGCAAGAGCGAGAAGATCCCTTGGATATGGGAGAAGCTATTTTGCAACTTTATATAGATTTGAATAATTTATTTGATAGAAAAGTAGATTTAACAAGCCAAAAAGCTATGCGAAATAAGTATTTCATTGAAGAAGTAAATAATACTAAAGTGCTTATTTATGGCTAAAGAAGCGAAAAAATACTTTGAAGATATAGTGCTAAATATAGAAGAAATCAACCAATTTATGGTGGAGATTGATAGCTTTATCACCTATACTAAAAATAATATGGTAATAAAAGCCGTAGAAAGAAACTTGGAAATATTAGGAGAAATTGTAAAAAGATTAAAAAACATAGATATTGTGCTTCCTTCTTCTCATTTAATCATAGCCTTTAGAAACCATTTAGCTCTTGAATATGATAAAATAGACGATTCTTTGGTTTATAATATAGTAATTAGACATTTACCCAAACTATACCAAGAAGTAAAAACTTTAATGAACGACCATTGAAATTTGTATTTGACAATTAAAATCACCAATTTTAGACTTTTATAACATGAGAAAAATATTTACGAAACTATTTGCTATAGCTTTTTTTGCAATCAGTACGTCAGCACTTGCACAAAAAACCATCGGGATAGGCACCAATACCCCCAATAGTAGAGCCGTTTTAGACATAACAGCTGAAAACCCAGGCGCATTTCCTCAAGGCGTTCTGATGCCAAGACTTACGACAGCACAGAGAACAACCTTAGGCGGAGTTGTAGGGTTGGCTATCAGTATGACTGTTTTTGATACCGATCTTAAAAAGTATTTTTACTGGGATGGCTTAGTTTGGCAACAAATTGCTGAAGCATCTGCTTTTAGCAATTATTTTACCCTTTCAGGCTCAAACATTCGCACATTAAACAATACCGACAACATTCAAATAGCTTCTACCACTGGTGCGTATATGATAGGTACGAATACAGGTTTAAGGATGAACAATAATGACAATATCCTTTTAGGTAACAAATCGGGAGGTGCTAACTCTACGGGAATAAATAACAATTTTATAGGTCTTGAATCAGGAAAATCAAATACAACAGGTAATAATAATAATTTTGTAGGCTATCAGTCTGGCGTTTCAAATACTACGGGATCAAGAAATACATTTATTGGGCAAACATCTGGCTTTTCAAATTCAGGAGGAGAGAATAATAATTTTGTAGGCTCAAACTCAGGTTATACAAATAACGGTAGCTATAATAATTTTTTTGGTTCAAATGCAGGTCAGAATAATACGTCAGGAAGTTTCAATACATTTATTGGCGATGGAGCAGGAATGGCTAATTCTACAGGAAGCAACAATTTAGCTTTAGGTAGTGGAGCCTACTCTATTGGGTCTTCCTTTTCTAATACAATTGCTATCGGAGACAATTCTCAAATAGCTGGCTCTAACCAAGCTGTCATTGGTGGTGCCATCACAGGCTTAGGTATCAATATAGCCCCTACCGCTATGCTCGATGTAAATGGTGGAGCAAGAATAAGAAATTTGAATGTAGCAGGTTCGGTGATTACAGTAGATGGTTTGGGGAATTTGGGTATGGGAACTATGGCAGCTAGTCAATGGACTACTACTACCAACGGAATTTATTATCCTTCTAATGTAAAAATTGGGTTAACTGAAAATGTTGATATTAGTACAGAGCTTTCAATTGTAAAAAATTCGCAAGCTACTGAAGCTGAAATGATTACATATAGTGCCACTGCCAATCAGTCTCCAATAATTAGGTTATATAAAGCCAGAGGTTCTAACATTGCTCCTTCAGCCGTTAATAGTGGAGACCAATTAGGTTTATTTCAAACAAGAGGTTATGATGGAGGTAATTTTTTTCCATCACTTAGTATTCTATCTAAAGCTGAAGAAAATTGGACACCAACAAATAGAGGTTCTTCTTTAGATATAAGAACTACTAAAATAGGTGCTTCAACCTCCTCATCTAGAGTTTTTATCACTGGCGATGGACAAGTTGCTATTGGGAACAGTGCTGATAATGGAATTCATACAATCAATGGTACTTTAATGCTAACAAGCTTAGCAGGTGCATCTGGTTCTTTACTTACTGTTGATGGTTTGGGAAATTTAGGTATGGGTACTTTACCCATCTCAACCAACTACTTTACCCTTTCAGGTACAAACATTCGTACTTTGAACAACAACAATAATATACAACTCGCTTCCATTGCTGGTGCTTATATGATAGGCACAAATACGGGTTTAAGGATGAATAATGCAAATAGTGTATTTATTGGAAATCAAGCAGGTAATAGTTCAACTAATGGAGCGAATAATAATTTTATGGGTTTTCAAGCTGGAAATAGTAATACTACAGGATTTGATAATAATTTTATGGGGTTACAAGCTGGAAGTGCTAATATTGACGGAATTAATAATAACTTTATAGGTCGTGCTGCAGGATCTAGTAACAGCAATGGTTCGTTTAATAACTTTATAGGTCGTTGGGCAGGTGTAAGTAATTCAACTGGTAGTAATAATAACTTCATAGGAGGTCAATTGGCAGGCAACAATAATACAACGGGTAGTGATAATAATTTTATTGGGAA
>JAAFJZ010000278.1 GCA_013298205.1 Cytophagales bacterium | reverse complement strand
AACTACAAACGTGGGTTTTAAAATTGTATTTTACCTAGTTCTTTGAAATGATAAAACCTTAATTTTGGTCAATGAAAAAAGTGTCGGGGAGTGCTATGCGCATTGCTGAATCTATTTTTACAAAAAAACTCTGGTTTTCAGAAAATCGAGGCTAATGGGCAAATTTTGTGCCAAGAAAAATGCTTAACTTAATGGGTTTGATATCATGTTAGCTGCTGTGGTTCTTCCTGTCGTCTTAGTTAAGCGTCAATTTCTTCGTCTGTTTCAATTGTTACTGGGTCAATTTGAAGTTGATATTGTTCCCATTCAAGTTGTTTTTGTTTGTCATTTGAGATTGCGTGTTCAATTGCTAAACTTTCTCTGTAATGTCTTGCCTCTGATACCATTGTCCATTTTGCGTTAATATTCATACTTTCTACTTCTGCTTTTATGTCAGCAAGTGTTACTTTGAAAAATTCTTTTCTTGGGTTCACTTTGTTCATTTGAAGTCTCAGAAACTTTTTATGCAACTCTCTCTCAAGTCCAGGTGCATTGTCGCTAAATATCATTGAATGGACATCAAATTCAAATGGAACACTTGCATCTCCTAATTCTCTGATTCGGTCAAGAGGTTCAAGTCGTCTTGTCATTCCGATTTTATAAACATTTTCCCCGAAAGAACCAATGTTAGAAATAATATAAACGTTTCCGGATTTTGTCTGTTGTGCCATTGAAATTGCCCGTTGATTTTTGTCTTCCGCAATTTTCAGTTTCCCTTCAAGTTCTTTTAACTTTTCTTCGTATTTAGATTTTTGGTCTTCGCTTGCTAGTGCTACTTCTTTTTGTACTTTTTCAATTAGTTTCGTTAAAGTTTCTTCTTCTTTTTGAGCTTCTTTTATTGCTCTTTCAAAATCTCTTCTGGCTTTTTCTTCTTCTCTGATTTGCTCTTTTATCCTTTTTTGTTCTTCTTGTTCTTCCCATTTCAATTCTTGTGCAATAACAGACCATTTCAATTCTTCTATTCTTGCGTTTAAATATTCCTGCGTTATGATTGCATTACGAAACGCTTTACCATTGTTGTTTACGACTTGGTAAGCATCTTTTATTTTTTGTTCTAATGTTCCGTAATTGTCTTTTTTGACTTTTGAAAGTATCGAATCAACTTTACCGTTAAATGCGTCAAGAATAAAATTGATTGCTGTTTCTTTTCTATTTGCCTCAACATAATCACATTGGGCGGATGTTCTGTTTTTAATCATTAAACGAGTTTTTTCTCGTGAAAATTTTAATTTTTCTCCTGCTTCCGTGTGTCCAAATTCTTCTGCTAAATCGTCAAGTAGACTATAAGTTGGGATTAAGTATCTGTCGCCATACCCCTCAATAATATTCTTCATTGCCTTTGCAGTTTTTTCTAATTCGGTTGTATTCTGCATTGCTTTATATGCGTCACCTGCAATTTCTTGTGCTTTTTTGTCAGCTTGCTCAATAATTATTTTAGCTTCTTTTGTAGCATTGTCTAATTGTGCTATTGCATTTTGTTTAAATGCAATAGCATCAATATTTGCTTGTGTCTTTATTGTATTTGCTGAAATAGAAGCTTGGTCAAGTTCTTTTTGTGCTTGTGATTTTAACTCATTGGCTTCTAAAGTTGAAATGTCGAGTTGTTGTTTAGCGTTGTCAATAATTGAGGTTGCATTTTTTTGTGCATCAAATAGGATTTCGTTTGCCTTTTGTTCTGTATCAACAATGCCTTGGTATTTACTTAAAGAATTATTTTGTTGCTCTAAGTCAGAAATTTGTCGAGAGAGTTTTTCTTTCTCTTGTTGAGTATTTGTCAATTGAGTTGTGAGGTCATTAATAATAGTTTGAAGTTTCTTTCTATTTATTAGCCAAAGAATAATTAAAATGACAATTGTGATGATAAGAATTATGGTCATATTTATTTCTGTTTGTTAAATGTTCATTGTCGTTTTGTGCGGTCTGCTACCATTGCAGCTAACGTTTTGCAGCTACCCGAAGGGCGGGATTTTTACCACTAAACTTGATTTGAAAAACTGAACTTCCATTAACCACAAAACTGTCTTTGGAACACGAAACCCCGCCTTTTGGGTAGGTGCTGTTATGCGGTCGTACTTCTTCTGTCACCACATTCTATATTAATTTTTCAAGTCTAATTCTACTTGGAAAACCTGGAGTTTTTATACTTATTGTTGTGCCACAACTGTCTGTCTTTGAAATGTCAATTACTTTAATATTGCCTGTCAAACCAACATTATACTTAGGACTTAGCAATATTCTTTTATATGTATAGTTTGTAAGGGTACAATTTTTATAGTTTGACAAGTTATTGCAATAATTTATAAAAATTTCTGATGCCTTAAATTGGTCAACATAGTCCTTAACTTTTGGCTTCATAGATTTTAGTTCAAATAATATTATTTGTTCTTGAGAAGGGATTATTAAACAATAGTCACATCCTTTATGAATGAATGAATGATTCGCCACGTTTCAAATATTTAGACTTTTGTTTATATTCTGGCTTATCTACATCTAACTTCAACAATATTGAATCAACTGGAATTCCACCAATTGTAATCATTTGTTTATTCTCTTCTTCTTTTAAAACCATTGTTTGGTTCAATTGGTCAAAGCTTTGAATTACTTCTACATCGCAAAAAACTTCTCTCATATTCTTAGTCAATTAAATAATCTAAGTCCGAAGAAATTGCAAATAGACTATTGATTTCATCATCAAAGAATGGAATTTCAATTCCTTTATTTGTAACATTCAGTTTGTTCAAAAGACCATTGGTCGCTTGGTAAACAGAAACATCATTATGATTAATTTTGTCAAACTCTGAATATGTTTTTTTATTCTTGTTCAACCATTCTTGTTTTTCTTTAAAATCATTGGATAACAAAATCAGATTATTAAGTTCTTTTACTAAAAAGTCGCTGTGCGTTGTAATGAATACGTGTATGTTAAGGTTAATTAGTGAAACAATCAATTTAGCCATTGCTCTTTGATTTTTTAGTGTCAAGTGACTTTCTGGCTCGTCTATAATTAATATATCTCCCTCTTTGGCAATGTGTTTTAGATAAAAATAAATATCAACTATACATCTTGCTGATGAAGAAGCTAAATACAACGGAATATCAAATTTGTTATTTTTTTTATTTTTTGTGTAGAATCTAATGTCTTGCTTATTTTCCTTTTTAAACTCAGCTCCAAGTATGTCTTTTATAATCTCCATTGAATAACTAGAATTAAGTTTTGAGTTATTCTTTTTAATATTATCTAAGTTTCTTGTGAAAGCAATGTGGTCTCGAATTGGAGTTGCATAGTATGCACTCATTGACATTAAAATGTCAAACGGATGAACATCTCTGTCTTGGTCATCTAATTTTTGAAGTCCATCAACAAGAGAGTTTCTTTTTTCGTCAAGTTCTTTGTAAAATAGAGAAATGCCTAACCTTTCCGCTGTAATAATAATCGGGTCAGGAAAAATGTCATCAAAAACCATAGAAGTAAACAAGTCGCCTAGTACTCTTTTAAACAGTCTATCGTCAATATCATTGTCGGATTGTTTGGTATAACTAATTGATAAGGTGTTGTTTTTTAATTTCCCTTCAAATGCTATTTTATCTCCAATTTGGATTTTCTTTTCAGAGTCTTTGAAAATAGTTGGTTTCTCAAAATCTAATTTAACTTTTGCGTCTGCAAATATTTTTTCTTTGTCGTTGAATAAATCTCTAATTCGTCTTTGGAAACTACCACTATCTGAAACTATACTTTTAGCAACAATTGCTGTAATCTCTTCCTTATTTAGTACAATTTGTCCTTCACTTTTTAATCTATTTTCAATTATCTTAAAACTTGAATAATTAATAAAGTCGTTCCAGTTTTTTAATAAACCATATGTGCTATAAGTAATGTAAGTCTTACCAGAATTATTGTCCCCAACAAGTATAGTTAGCTTATTAAGTTCTAATTCACTATGAATTATTTTACCAAGATTGTCAATTGTTAGCTTCATATTGTATATTATAAAATTCTGTCGTCAAAGGTACAATAAAGTTAAGAATATTTGTTGTCAAAGGTACAATAAAGTTAGGAATATTTGTTGTCAAAATGGGTCAATGTTGAATGCTGGGCTGTCTCTCTAGTATGCCGCATAACGGTTTGGGGCTTTGCGAAGGTGGCGATTTTTACCACAAATATTGATGCGGAGAACCAA
>JAAFJZ010000277.1 GCA_013298205.1 Cytophagales bacterium | reverse complement strand
TTTTGTACTCGACCCAGATCCAGATGCGCCTTGCAAGGATGTAAGTAGTAAGTTTTTTATAGGAGATATAACCGATTTTGATACAGTATATAATTTTGGACAGAATGTAGATGTAATCACCATCGAAATCGAAAATGTAAATGCTGATGCTTTAGAAAAATTGCAGCAAGAGGGCAAGCAAGTATTTCCGCAACCCGATTGCATCAGAATGATTCAAGATAAAAGCAAGCAAAAAGCTTTCTTTAGAGACCATAATTTCCCTACATCCGATTTTATAATCATCAACAATAAAAATGAAATCGCAGAAAATATTGATTTTTTGCCTTGTTTTCAAAAACTATCTCGTGCAGGTTATGATGGAAAAGGGGTCGTAAAAATCGAAAATAGCAATGATATTTCTAAAGGTTTTGACACGCATTCGGTTTTAGAGAAGCTAGTTGATATTCAAAAAGAAATTGCTATTTTGGTAGCTAGGAATATTCATGGTGAAGTATCGGTTTTTGATGTGGTAGAAATGGTATTTCACAAAGAAAATAATTTATTAGATTATTTGATGTGCCCAAGTGGTTTGCCCAACGAAATCATGGAAGAAGCTTCAAGTTTGGCTATGGCTATCATTAATAAAATGGAAATGGTAGGCATTTTGGCTGTGGAGATGTTTCTTACCAAAGACGGAAAAATACTAGTAAACGAGCTAGCCCCTAGACCGCATAATAGTGGTCATCATACTATAAACGCAAGTTTTACTTCTCAATACGAGCAACATCTTAGAGCTATTTTTGGCTTGCCATTGGGTTCTACGAAGTCTATTATGCCTTCGGCTATGATCAACTTGCTGGGCGAAACGGGCTATAATGGAATCGCAAAATATGTGGGCTTGGAAGAAATTCTAAAAATTGAAGGCGTATTTGTACATCTTTATGGTAAAAAATTCACAAAGCCCCACAGAAAAATGGGTCATGTAACGATATTAGATGAAAATCCGCTTATATTGAGGCAAAAATTGAATAAAGTTAAAGATAAAATTAAGGTCATCGCTACAACTTAAATTTTTATGGCAAAAGTTGGGATTATCATGGGAAGCAAATCGGATTTGGAAATCATGTCTCAGGCGGCTTCTTTTTTGAAAACAATGGAAATCGAATACGAACTTACCATTGTTTCTGCCCATCGTACGCCCCAGCTTATGTTTGATTATGCGCAAACCGCTAGAAGCAAGGGCTTTAGCGTAATCATAGCAGGTGCTGGTGGTGCGGCACATTTGCCAGGCATGGTGGCTTCCATTACTACACTTCCTGTTATTGGTGTGCCTATAAAATCTTCCAATTCTATTGATGGTTGGGATTCTATGTTGTCTATTTTACAAATGCCCAATGGTGTGCCTGTGGCAACTGTTGCTTTGAATGGAGCCAAAAATGCAGGCACACTTGCTGCGCAAATTTTGGGAGCAAACAACGAAACCATAGCAGAGAAACTTTTAGAATATAAAAAAACACTTCGTGAAGAAGTAGAATTGAGCATCAAGAATTTGGTTCTATAAGGTTTAGTTATACTGCAATAATTAAATCAATGTTTTGAAAGGCACTACCCAAGACTTGATTTTTAAAAAAATAATAAAACATTTGGACTTTGTAAATGTATTTTATAATTTTGCAACATAATATTATATATAGATGCTTGCAGGTCTATCTGCAAAGACTTAGATAAAACAAAAAAACATATAGAGAGCCATCCTGATAAAGTTGATGGCTCTTATTTTTTATAATTGCTCAACAAAAAATAAACCTATTTGGCAAAGACCACTTTTAATTCCGAGCTATTCAAGTTTGCGGTAATTCCAAATTATGATAATGCCATAGCTTTTCTTGCAGACACTCTAGCTGAGAGAGAAGAATGGGACTTTTTAGACAACAATACAAAAAACTACAGTATTCTTAAGAACTATTTGGAGTTTACATTTAGAAAGTTATTACAAGAAAAAAAAGTAAAATTTACATCTGACAATAAATTTGCGTGTTTTAATACAGGGCTTGTTACTGAAAATTTAGAAGATATTTTTGCTTATTTTGAAGAATATAAAAATCCTAGACCTGGCTTTACAACGCCTTTTTGTTTTAAAGCTTTTTTGAAAAAAAGCGACAACAATGTGCTTAGACATTTTTCAAATTTCTTACCCGATGTAACCGATTTTTTTGATAAGCCAGAATTGCTAATATTCAATCCCAAGTGCGACATAATCCCCGATTTAGACCACATATTGGTCGATAATTTGGCACGCTTTCCTGCTCATTTACAGAGTGCAGATGATGCTGAATTAAGAAGACAACTTATCGGAGCAATAGATGAAGTAAAGAAAAGGGTTAGAACTAATTATAAGATTGCAGTTCCTCAATATTATGATAATAAAATTCAACTTCTATTGCCTCTTTGTTTGACATCTGGTTCACCAAATCCTGATTTAGCTCTAGTTATACATAAGCTTAATGATTCTACATATACAGCAAGAACTTGTTTAACTTTAAAAATGGCTTATAACAATGCAAGGCTAATCGTTAAACCTCAAAGCAATTGGCTTAAACCATAGTTAAAACAACATTACACTCAACATGGTATTGGTAACAAAAGGGCCGACACAGGTTATTAATTCAATATTTATCTTTCTTTCAATATTGAAAGTTCATTCAGTATTTGCATCATGATTTCTCATTTTTCATTAATTTCTACCAAATGAAAGCATTTGCCTTAATATTGTTTTCTCAACTAAGCCAATGTTTAGTGATGGCTTTATTTATTTGTAGTTGTGCACCCAATGTTCAAAATCAAGATGATGTAATCCCTTATAAAATAGTTAATATTCAATTAGATTTACTGGACATTCGCTATCCAGGCATAAGAAATGATAATGGTACAGCTTTAATAGATGGAGGAGTGAAAGGAATTATTGTATATAGAGAAAACGCACAAAACTACCGTGCTTTTGAGCGCAATAGCCCATATCAATCTTCTAAACCTTGTGCCGTGCTTACCATAGACCCATCAGGATTTTATATCAAAGATACATGTAGCAAATCTACTTTTGATTTTACGGGGCAGCCTGTAGCGGGACCAGCTAGAAAGCCTTTGCTACAATACAAAACCGCTGTAAATCAAAACATTCTTTATATTAGCAATTAAGATGAGTAAGTTTTTAAGAAGAATATATTCGATTTGGGCATTGATATTATTTATCCTTGTTTTTTTATTGATGTATCCTTTCTTTTTTGTTTTTCTACAAAAAGAATCATGGAGAAATGCGGCTCATCATTGCAATAGAATTTGGGCTAGAATTGTACTCTTTTGTTGTGGCGTACCCATTAAGCTCAAATACCTTAAAAGGCTAAATCCTGAGCAAAAATATATCTATTGTGCCAACCATGCCTCTTATCTCGACATACCTGTTATGTACATGATTGTGAAAGAGGATTTTTCGTTTTTGGGAAAAAGTTCCTTGTCTAAGCCTCTTCTTTTTGGGTATATGTATAAAAAATTACATATTTTGGTCAATAGAAAAAGCACTAAATCTAAGGTAGAAGCCATTGCGACTTCTAAAAAATATCTTAACAAAGGAAGAAGTTTGGCTATTTTTCCAGAAGGAACGATTCCCAAGAAAAATCTTCCGCTTATGCAAGAGTTTAAAGAGGGTGCATTTCGTTTGGCTATAGAACATCAAGTACCCATCGTACCTGTGAGTATTTTAAATAACTATAAGATTTTTCCTGATGATGGTACTTTTTTGGTGAGATGGGATGTTTGCGCTGCCATTATTCATTCGCCCATAGAAACTACGGGCATGACTTTAGATGATATGAAGGGCTTGAGTCAAAAAGTAAAAACAACAATAGAAAGTGTGTTTTTAGCTTAAAAGACTAGAAATGCAGGTTGTTTTTTTAAGCTTTTAGCTTTTCAAAACTAAGTTTCTAAAGTTTATAAGTTTGAACTACGTTTAAAAAAAATCAAAAATCTATTTACAAAAAAAGATAATACACACCCCTCAAGCCTAATAAACTTTCAAATTTTTAGCTTCTATTTGCACTACTTCCCCTTTTTCGCGTAGCACAGCAATGCCAAGGTTTTTAGCCATATCTTCCACATCTTGGGGTATAGAAAAGCCAGCAATACCAAGATAAATTTTATAATTTTGATATTTTGGAAATAAATACCTGAAATTATCTACTTTTTTACTTACCAATTTTTCTATGTCAT
>JAAFJZ010000276.1 GCA_013298205.1 Cytophagales bacterium | reverse complement strand
GATTAGTTCTATCTCGCATGGCTTTGGCGGCATTAATAATACCTTCTTTAGGTGCATTTAAGCCAATATCAATAAGTCTTGCGATAGATTTTTGTAACTTGGGTCTATTTTTAGGATAAAATAAGCCGGGTACGAAGGGTACAATAAAATCATCTTGGGTATTATTTTCCAAGAATGTTATCGTTTTGTTTCTAGCATGTTTTTTCTCATCAGTATCAGCAAAAACAGAAGAGTTTAAAAATCCTATTCCTTTAAGTTTTTCAGGAAAGAGTTCTGCATAAGCTATGGCTGTATATCCCCCCATAGAATGACCTATCAATATAGAAGAATGCACATTCAAAGATTGAAGTGTAATATCAACTTGCTCAGCAAAATATTCTATACTTGGCTCTAATGCCACATTATCACTTTGCCCAAATCCAGGTAAATCAATAGAAATGACCATGAAATTATCGTTCAAATCATTTTCAATGCCACGCCATAGTGTTTTATCTTCACAAAAACCATGTAAAAGTACAACTGGGATACCTTTTCCACTAATAGAGTAGGCTAAAGACATACAAATTAGGCTTTATGACTTACAAATTCTTCTAATTGCACGCGGGTAAGACTTCCTACAATCCACTCATCATCAAAATTTGCTCCATATTTGGTGTAAAAATTAATAGCAGGCGTATTCCAATTCAGCACTAACCAAGTAAGACCGTTGCAATTTTCAGTTAAAGCCAATTTGATAGTGGCTTCAAAAAGCTGCTGCCCTATACCTTGCCAGCGGTAGTTTTCAGTAATGATAATATCTTCAAGATATAATCGTTTACCTTTCCAAGTAGAATAACGGTAATAATATACCACAATACCAATTATAATGCCTTGGTCTTCAGCTACTAGAAATCCAAAAATAGGCTTAGGTCCAAAAGCCTCTTCTCGCATACTTTCGATTGTATTTTCAACTTGATCAGACGCTCTTTCGTATTCAGCAAGTTCTTTCACCAACTCAAATACACGTTCTAAATCCGCTTCTACACCTTGCCTAATTTGAATTTCCATAATAAATAATTTTTAAGAAAGTTGAATTTCCTCACCTTTTGAATCAAAAAATTTATATTCTACTACACCTATTGTGCTATCTTGAATCAAATTAATCCATTTTTTATATTTTATGTACCATTTTACTCTAATAGAAAATAATCCTTTAGTAAAATAAGCATATAAGAAAGGATGCAATATAATCGAAATTTGACTTTCATTTTGTTTAGTTAAAACATATTCCAGTTTATTAACAATTTGATCTGCTATATTTATTGAAGCAGATATCAGTCCTGTACCATTACAAGAAGGGCAAACTTCAGTAGATTTAATATCCAAAACGGGTCTTACTCTTTGGCGTGTAATCTGCATTAACCCAAATTTGGTAATCGGTAAGATGGTGTATTTTGAACGGTCTCCCACCATTTCATCTCGCATTTTTTCAAATACTTGTTGACGGTGGTCGCTTTCCTTCATGTCAATAAAATCAATAACAATGATCCCACCCATATCTCTCAACCTCAATTGACGAGCTACTTCAATAGCAGCTTCCATATTGGTGCGCAAAGCTGTGTCTTCTTGGTTATTTTGCTCATTAGATTTGTTTCCGCTATTCACATCTATTACGTGAAGAGCTTCTGTTTGTTCTATGATTAAATAACCACCAGTTGGCATACTTACTGTTTTTCCAAATAGAGCTAAAATCTGTTTTTCAATCCCTACTTGTTCAAAAAGCTTTTGCTTACCGTTGTGAAGCTTAATTATTTTTTCTTTATCAGGAGCAATAACCTTAACGTATTCTTTGGTATTTTCCAAAAGTTCTTTTGAATCAACATTAATACTGTCAAAACTTTCATTGAGCATATCTCTCAATATAGAACTTGCTCTTCCCATTTCACCTATAAGTAAATCGCAAGGTTTTGCTGTTTTTAAAGCATTATATCCATCTTCCCAGTTCTTCATTAGATTTTTGATGTCTTTATCCAACTCCGCAACTTCTTTTCCTTCTGCGACAGTACGAATAATTACGCCAAAATTATCTGGTTTAATTGAATTTATCAGCCTCAAAAGTCTATTTTTCTCGTCTTTATCAGCTATTTTTTTACTAACGGAAACACTGTTGGAAAAAGGAACTAAAACTACATATCTACCTGCCAATGAAATCTGGCAAGATAAACGAGGTCCTTTGGAAGAAATAGGTTCTTTGACAACTTGAACAAGGATTTGTTGGTTTTTAGATAAAATAGCAGCTATTTTACCCATTTTATCAATATCAACTTCTGCTTTAAAATTTGTAAGCTTAGAGTTGTTTGTTGTATTGTTTTGAACAGCTCTTGTATATTTATTTAAAGCTTTGATTTGAGCACCCAAATCTAAATAATGTAAAAAAGCATCTTTTTCGTAGCCAATATCTACAAAAGCAGCGTTAAGACCAGGTACAATTTTTTTTACAGTTCCGAGGTATATATCACCAACGGTAAATTGATTACCTGAGTTTTCTAAATGAAACTCAACTAATCTTTTGTCTTTTAAGAGTGCAATTCTATCTCCTTTTGGAGATGAACTGATGTATAATTCGTTAGCCAATTCATTAAGATTAGAAGTATATAAAACACATAATTGTCTTTAAATTTATTTAAAGACAAAATAATATTAAGCTATAATTAACTTAATATCAATTGTAAATAATATCTATGGGTTTTGTGGCGTAAAAATGAAAAAATAAATGCAGATGCATGTTTTAAGAATTATTTTGATTTAAAAGCAATTGAATAAAAAATCAATTTTTTTTAAACCAAAATAATTTATCAAAAAAACCACAGAAATTAATACGTATAGGTTAAATTATTTAATAAACTTGATTAAATAATTTTAAATCAAGTCCACTGTTAACTTAACCTAATGAAAACTACTTTTTCTTATGTCTGTTTTTTCTTAGTCTTTTCTTTCTTTTGTGAGTTGACATTTTATGTCTTTTTCTTTTTTTACCGCTTGGCATAGTTTTGTTGTTAAATGTTAATAATTAATTGAGTTCATTCAGCAAAGCACCTGCACTTTGTACCAAAGCTGGGTCTTTACTCGTTTTTTGTACTTCAAGAAGAAGAGGTGTTGATTTCTCTTTCTCTCCTGTTTGATAATAACAAAGGCCTAAATAATATTTTCCTTCCACTGAGGATGGATGATTTTTTAATAAATTTGTAAAATGATCTATAGCTTTATCGTATTGTCCAGATTGCATAGAAAGCATACCCAAATTTTGCAGTGTTAGTTTATGTGATGGATTATCTTTTAATATTTCCTTCAAAATACCTACACCTTGCATTGGGGCTGAAACAACTAATGTCATTGCATATTTTGCTTTAGTATCCAAATCTTTTGGGTCTGCAATCATGATTTTGCTTAAATAATCCGATGCTTTTTTAGCATAAATAACTGAAGCATCGCCAGATATGGAGAAAGAAAATGCATTGTAATACAAGTTAGCAACTTGAGCTAAACGTTTAGAGTTAGGCAGCAATTTATAAGAAAGTTCTGCATAACGTGCTGAGCTGTCAGAAAAACCAATACTATTATAAACAATAGAGATTGAATCAATTAAGCTAGCTTTGATTTTGTTTGATGAAGCAGACGATACTTTGGTAAGAATAGAGTTAATTATTGGAACTATTTCAGCTTTTTGATTTTTAAATGAATCGTGGCTAAAATCTCCATTCAAATCAGTGGAAATCGAATTGGGAGCAATGGGAGTGCTTGTAATTTTCTTTTCATTTTGTTTAATAATAGATTTGGGTAAAAAACTCATACCTAAAACTAAAAAACAAGAAAAAGCTACTAAGATAATTTGGTACTTTTGCATTAAAAACTTCAAAAATTATTACTTAACTGAGCTTTTTACTTTTGCAATAAACTCTTTTGAAGGTTTAAAACTTGGGATGTAATGTTCATTAATTACAATTGTAGTGTTTTTAGAGATATTTCTAGCGACTTTCTTAGCCCTTTTTTTAACTATAAAACTACCGAATCCTCTTACGTACAAGTTGTTGCCTGCACTCATAGAATCTTTCACTACTTCAAAAAATGCTTCAACTGTAGTTTGAACATCAGATTTAACAACTCCCGTTTTGTCAGATATTTCTGAAATAATTTCTGCTTTAGTCACTGTATATAAATTAATTAACTTTCTTAATTGATAGAAATGCAAATGTAACCCATTGAAATAATAAAAAAAA
>JAAFJZ010000275.1 GCA_013298205.1 Cytophagales bacterium | reverse complement strand
GTTATTTCTAGTTCTTGGGGTTTGATAAATTTATTATTTGAATCCACTCTTTAATCAAATTTAGAAGTTTTAATTTTTCCCTTTTTTGTATTCAGCTTCCAAAATCAAAGTATTAGAAACGACCACGCTTGAATTTGTTTTTACTGGAGTTGGAGGATTTACGCCTACCCAATCTTTTTCGGTGATAATTGTTCCTGCGTTAATTCTCTCAAAATAATAATTCTCATTCTCTGTTTTTCGCAATAAATAAAAATAATGATGACCATCCTCTTCAAATAAGGCAGTAGCAGGGATGTATTGAACTGGTTTTCCATTTGTATTTCCTTTAATATAGGCTTTTACAGACATTTTGGGCAATACTAGATGTCCCTTGGGGGCATTGAAAGCGCATTGTAAGGTAACGGCTTTTGAAGATTGATCTAAAGAGCGATCAATATAATTAATCTTACCCTTGGTTTTGGGAATGGATTCATTGATAAACTCAATTTCTAGCTCTTGATTTTCAGAAATTAAGTTTAAATCTTTCTCATACAAAAATATGTCTGCCATCATTTCCTTTGGGTCGGCTATATGTGCTATGCTCACACCCAAATCTGCACGCATCCCCACAGACAAAGGCAACTTCAAAACATACCCATCAATAGGGGAATAAATGTCTTTGTAAAGTGATATCTTTGCAGTTTTGGGGTCATGTAATTGCTCCGTATTTACATGAAGAAGGTCAAGTTTGGCTTTTAAAGCTTTTTCCAAACTCAATGCAGTGTAATATTTTGATTCTATCATTTGAAAATCTGCCAATGAACCCACGTCAGATTTTCGCAATTCATTTTGTCTTTCGTATTCTTTTTGGTTAAAAACTATGTCATTGTAAGCACTCATGTAGTTTTGTTGCATTTCTATTAGCTCAATACTGCTTATTTGTGCAATGGCTTGACCTTTTTTAATTTCAGAACCTTCAAAAACATAAAATTTTTCTATCCTGCCAGAAATATTGCTGGTAACATAAGCCTCAAAATTGGGTTTGGAAACAATAATACCCGTAGCTTCTATATTGGGATACATTACTTTTTCATTTATCAAACCTAGATTGATTGACATATTTGCCATTTGCTTGGCATTCAAACAAATAAGCCCAGCGTTTTTATTCGCGTCTTCTTTCTTATCAGATTTTGGTGTGCAAAACCCTAAACACAAACTCAGAATCAATAAAAACCGAGTTGGGTTCTTGTAATTTACAAACATTATTTTTTTATATATTACCCAATACATAGTTTAAGCTGATTATAGACTGATTATAATTTTTTAATGCCTCCAAATAGCTAAGCTCGATTTGAAAAGCTTGATCTAAATTTTGCAAATAAAAATAATATCCAATTGCGCCCGATTTATAACTCTGTTGCGCGCTACTTATGATTTCTTTGGCTTGCAAAAGACCCGTTTCTTCAAAATATTTCAAACTTTTGTCATACTGCTCAAATTGTGCCAAAGCTTGTGAAAACTGGGAATTTAAAGTATTAGAATTGGCTAAAATTTCTTTTTCAGCTACAATTAAGCCATATTTAGCTCCTTTTACCCTTGAAGAGTTGACCCAAGCCCAAATCGGCAAAGAAAATCCGCCTCTCAAAGTCTGCAAAAAAGGTGCTTGATCAGCATGTTGGGCTTGGTTATAAAGTCCAACCGTAAAGCCAGGAAGCCATTGGTTTCGCTCGACTTTTAACAAATTGAGCGTCATTTTTTGTTTGTTCTTATAATACGATACTGTAGGATTGTTGTCAAAAGATTGATTAATTCTATATTCTGTGGTAGTAGGAGAAGATAGTTTTGTAATAAATGTTGATGGAATGTAGCTTGTATCACTGGGTTTTCCCATATTCAAAGCTAAAAGATATTTATTGTTTTTTAATTCTATCACGGTTTGCAAAAGCATATTTTCTATGTACTTATACTTGGCTTCGGCATTAATTTTTTCGATTTTAGAAATCTGACCTACTTTATACCTAAGTTCATTTACCTCTTGCAAATCATTTAGAATAGCGTTATACCTTTCCAGAACTTTTTGTTTTTCGATATAAAATTGAACGGTATTAAATGACATCCTTACATTATAGTGTAGCATATTCTGGGTAATCAATTGCTCACTATTAGACATTTCAATCTGATTTTTCTGAGATTTATGCCTAAACATATACACAGTCGGGAAATCAAATGTTTGGGTAATTACAGGACGAAAGCCTCCAGCCTCCAGCCCAGTAGGATTTTCAAAAATCAAATCAAGCTTAGGAATATTGACAGATGCCGGTAACAATGCTTTTTGCTGCTCCACTCTATTAAAAGCTGCACTCATTTGAGGATTGTTTTTTACCGCAATTTCTATAGCTTCATCTACCGTAATTTTATTTTGAGCTGAAGTAAGTAAACCAAAAGCCGTTAAGCAAAAAATTAACATGATACATAAATTATTTTTTTTCATACACAATTATTCAGGAAATAGTTCTTCATTTATCAAGGGTTTCTTCTTATTTTCAGTAGCAAAAGTAGCATAAATAACAGGTAAAACGATTAAAGTTAAAACTGTTGCGCTAATCAAACCTCCGATTACCACGGTAGCCAAGGGTTTGGAAACCTCAGAACCTGCTCCATTCGACAACGCCATGGGTATAAACCCAAAAGCTGCTACTAATGTTGTGATAATAATAGGTCTAAATTTATCTTTTAATCCCATCAAGATTACATCTTCTATTGAATTTTCTTTTTTCTCTAATAAAACTTTAAAATGCCCTATCAATAAAATGCCATTTAATACCGCCACACCAAATAGGCAAATAAATCCTACACCCGCAGAAATGCTAAAATTCATCCCCCTAAGCATAAGCGAAACGATGCCTCCAACTGCTGAAAGAGGAATGGCAGAAAAAATCATCAAACAATCTTTCATACTACCAAAGCTAGCATATAAAAGCAATAAAATAATGCATAAAGCTACAGGCAAAACAATTTGAAGTCGTTCTTTTGCTCTTTGTAGATTTTCAAAAGTGCCACCATACTCTATCGTATAGCCAGTCGGCAATACAATGTCTTTTTTTACTTTACCTTGCAATTCTTTTACTGTGCTTTCCACATCTCTATTTCTTACGTTAAATCCCACATTAACCTTTCGTTTGCTATTCTCTCTAGAAATCTCGGCTGGGCCTTTTTCAATGCTAATTTCAGCAAGCTCTTTGAGTGGGATTAAAAATCCTTCTTTATTACTCACCATTAAAAGTTTTACATCGTCCAAACTAGATCTATGTTCAGAAGAAAGCCTCACAGAAAGAGGAAATCTTTTCTCTCCTTCATAAATAATACCTGCATGGCGACCCGCAAAAGCAGTTTCTATCAAATCATTCACACTCTTTACCCGAATGCCATGAAAAGAAAGTTGCTCTCTGTCATAGCGAATCATGATTTGAGGCAGACCTCCCAATTTTTGGGTTTGAATATCGGCAGTACCTTTTACATCTCTAGCTAAAAAGGCTATTTTATTGCTATAATTGGCTAAAGTATCCAAATCATCTCCAAAAACTTTGACTACAACATCAGTTTTAGCACCCGAAATCATATCATTAAACCTATTTTCAATGGGTTGAGAAATTGAATAGCTAATGCCAGCAAAATCCCCTAAAATTTCCGTTATTTTTTTAGTCAGCTCTTCTTTCGTTTTAACTTTTTTCCAACTATCTTGATTAGAAAGTGATATAATTACATCTGTAGCCTCAAAAGGAACTGGGTCAGTTGGTATTTCGGGCGTTCCTATTTTACAAACCACATCCAAAATTTCATCTGGAAATTGCGATAATAAAATTTTCTCAAATTTGGTTGAAATCGCTTTTGATTGCTCAAGCGATGCACCTACGGGAAGGCGAATCTCTATATTATAATCTCCCTCATCTAGTTTAGGGATAAATTCTCCACCCGATTGAGTAAACAAAAATGCACCTAAAAAAAGCAAGGACAAAGCAGCTATAAGCACTTGTTTCTTAAAAAGAAGTATGTTCTTAATCAATGGCTCATATTTTGAGTAGATAAAATCCATAATTTTATCTGAAAAACTATCACCATGATGGCCTGGTTTTATAAATAAAGAACACATCATGGGTACATAAGTAAGAGAAAGCAATAATGCACCCGAAATAGCAAAACTTACCGTCATAGCCATAGGCGAAAACATCTTTCCTTCAACGCCCGATAGCGTGATAATAGGAAAATACACAATCAAGATAATCAAGCCACCGTAAACAACCGATTTTTTTACC
>JAAFJZ010000274.1 GCA_013298205.1 Cytophagales bacterium | reverse complement strand
AGTATATCAATCCTTTTACTGATTTTGGATTTAAAAAACTCTTTGGTGAAGAAGCGAGCAAGCCACAGCTGATAGATTTTTTGAATTGTCTTTTGCCTGAAAATGACAAGATTTTCGACCTTAGTTTCAAAGATAAAGACAAATCGGGCAAAGCAAATAGCCATAGAAAGGCAGTTTACGATATTTATTGCGAAAACGAAAAAGGCGAAAAGTTTATTGTAGAGTTGCAAAGTGTTCATCAGCAGTTTTTTAAAGATCGCACCATCTATTATTCTACTTTTCCCATTCAAGAACAAGCTAAAAAAGGCGATTGGAATTATGAATTGAAATCGGTGTATTGTGTTGGTGTTTTGGGATTTACATTTGATGATTACAAAAATGAACCTGAAAAAGGAGAGGTAATTCATACCGTTCAGCTCAAAGACCAAAACAACAAGATTTTTTACAATAAATTAAAATATGTTTATGTCGAAGTACCTAATTTCAAAAAAAAATTAGATGAGCTTGTAACTCAGCTTGACAAGTGGCTTTATTTCATTAAAAATTTAGAAAATCTTAACCAAATTCCCGAAATTTTTAAAGATACTGTTTTTATAGAAGCCTTTCAAAACGCAGAATTAGCCAAGTTTACTGAAGAAGAAAGAGCGAGTTACGAAGCAAGTTTAAAAACACTAAGAGATAATTACGCTAGTTTTGAATCAGCAAAAAGATTGGCTTACCAAGAGGGTGAAGCAATTGGTGAAGCAAGGGGATTAAAAAAAGGAGAAGTAATAGGAATCGAGATAGGAAGAGATGAAGAAAGAAAAGAAAATGAATTGAAAATAAAAAAATTAGCCAAAACCATGAAAGAAGATGGAGAACCCATTAAAAAAATCATGAAATATACAGGTTTAAGCAAAGAAGAGATTGAAGCTCTTTAGCTTTTATTTAAAAATTAACGAAATAAAAACCACGGATTCAAGTAATAAGCTATGTACTCCAAGTATATCAATCCTTTTACCGATTTTGGCTTTAAAAAGCTATTTGGTGAAGAAGCGAGCAAGCCTCAACTTATAGATTTTTTGAATTGCTTGCTGCCTGAAAACGATAAAATCTTTGACCTTAGTTTCAAAGATAAAGACAAATCGGGCAAAGCAAATAGCCATAGAAAAGCAGTTTATGATATTTATTGCGAAAACGAAAAAGGTGAGAAATTTATCGTAGAGTTGCAAAGTGTTCACCAACAGTTTTTTAAAGACCGCACCATTTATTATTCTACTTTTCCTATTCAAGAGCAAGCTAAAAAAGGCGATTGGAATTATGAATTAAAATCGATGTATTGCGTTGGCGTTTTGGGTTTCACTTTTGATGATTACAAAAATGAACCCGAAAAAGGCGAAGTAATTCATACCGTTCAACTTAAAGATCAAAATAACAAGATTTTTTATACCAAATTAAAATATGTGTATGTAGAAGTACCGAATTTCAAAAAGAAATTAGAGGCGCTTATAACCCAACTTGACAAATGGCTTTATTTCATTAAAAATTTAGAAAATCTCAACCAAATCCCTGAAATTTTTAAAGATACTGTTTTTATAGAAGCCTTTCAAAACGCAGAATTAGCCAAGTTTACAGAAGAAGAAAGAGCGAGTTATGAAGCAAGTTTAAAAACATTAAGAGACAATTACGCAAGTTTTGAATCAGCTAAAAAATTGGCTTACCAAGAAGGGGAAGCGATAGGAGAAGCTAGAGAGAGAAAAAAAAGTGAGGTGAAAATTAAAAAATTAGCCAAAGCCATGAAAGAAGATGGCGAACCCATTGAAAAAATCATGAAATATACAGGCTTAACTAAACAAGAGATTGAATCCCTTTAGCTATACTTCGCTAGCTTTATAAAACGACTTCCATCACTTTCACAACAGAAAAACTTCAACGCCAGCACACCAAGGTTTTGAAAACCTTGGTGTGCTGATTCTTATTTATTTTGGTTTTCCCCAATCGCAATATTTTGTTGTCCTAATTGCAATAACTCAAAATTTTCTCTATCTATTCACTAATACGAATACTTCATTTTTAGAGTTATTCCATGCCACTATGCCTTTATCTCTTGAGTAGACGGTAGTTACACGCATTTTATCATACCCTATTTCTTTAGTATTTTCGTAAAAAAATATGCAGTTTGTAAACTTTCTATTCAAAATAGTTGTATCTCTAAATTTTAAAGTATCAATTTTTTTCATATCTCCAAACATAACATTTAAAATAAATCCTCTTTCATCTTTATCGTAATCTATGTAAATAAGTCCAGGAAATCCACCAACACTGTAATCATTTAAACTAAATATTTGATACATAGAACTAAAAACTTCAGCTTTTGTATAATTTGGTGTAAACATTGCATACGGATTTGTTTTAATTTTAAACATCCCTTCTTTAAAAACATTCACTTTAAACTTGGCTTTATTTCCAATTGAGTCTTCATAAACTAGGGTGTCATTTGTCTTATACGCCAACCATTTCTTCTCGTCTGGTGTAAGATTATAAACTGGATAGGGCTTTTCTACACATGAAACCATGTACAAAAGTGTAAACATTAGAATTAGATTTTTCATTTTGTAAGGATTAATTTTTGAATAGATTTTTTTTCTTGGTATTCTGCTTCTATGATATAAGAACCACTAGGCAAATTTTGCATATCAGCATGAATGGTGTAAAAACCTTGCTTTTGTGTGGCTGTATTGTAAAAGGTTTCTAAAAACTACAATCGTTTAGAAACCTTTTACATATTTTGTTGTCCTAATTGCAATAACTCAAAATTTTCTCTATCTATTCACTAATACGAATACTTCATTCTTAGAATTATTCCATGCCACAATGCCTTTTTCTCTTGAAAAGATAGTTGGAACATACTTTCCTTCATATTCTATTTCTTTTATGTTATCAAAAAGAAACACACAATTTGTAAACTTTCTATTTAAAATAGTTGTATCTCTTAACTTTAAAGTATCTAAATTTTTAAACCATTTAAACATCAAAGCCATAGTAAACCCACTTTCATCTTTAGTATATCTTAAATTAGGTAAAGGTGGAAACTTATCTTTATTAGCTATTGGAAATACGCTCAATGTAGAAATAAAATTTTCAGATAAAGTAAAACCACTAACCAAATTATCTTTAATTTTAAACATTCTTTCTTCTCGAATTATAACTTTGAGCTTTAATTCATTTCCTTTTAAATCGTTATAAACAAGAGTGTCATTTGTTTTATAAACTAACCATTTCCTCTCGTCTGGTGTAAGATTATAAACTGGATAGGGATTTTGTACACATGATAATGTGCAAAAAAGTGTGAACATTAAAATTAGATTTTTCATTTAGTAAGGATTAATTTTTGAATAGATTTTACATTGTCATATATGGCTTCTACAAAATAAACACCTTGAGGTAAGTTATTAAGTTCTGTTCTTATGGTGTGTAGCCCTATTTTATGGCTACATATCTCGTAAAATGTAGCTAAATTATTTCCTAATAAATCTTTTACAGAAAATTTTAAACTTTTATCAGGTAATGGGATATTAAAGTCTATTTTTAAATTTCCATTACTAGGATTGGGGAACAATGTAAATTGGAACGATAAACCTTGATTTAATTCCGTATCTTTTGTTTCCTTTCTCGCTTGCCCTACTGTGCAATCTCTTTTAATTACTTTAGTAGATTTACTGCCATTTATAGTGCACTCAATTGTATATTGAAGTTATTGTATTGTATACATAAAATAAATATTTAAGTTAATTTGATGCAAATAAGTCTTTTACGGGATTAAAAAGCAAGAGTTACTTGATAAATTTTATATTATATTTTAATAAAGTTCATAAAGTGCAAAACAATAGCTGGATATTGCTATGCTAGACTAGTTCATTGATTTCATAGCCCACGGTTTAAACCGTGGGCTATAAAATCAAAATATTTTCTTGCGTGAGGGATAGATGCGAAAAGCCCGCAAGCGAGGCACGAGTGCGGACTTGTAGCGATAGCCCGACCTGAAAGGGCACGCCCAAATACTTTTATATTTAGTTCTAATTTGTTTGAAATAAGAAGAATAGTTAATCCAAAAAATGACTTTATATAAGAAGAAAAGTTAGTTTAATACTGAAAAGCGAATTAAAGAAAAGCCCCACCTATTTTATAACAAATCGTATGCCTAAAAAAAATCTAATTCCTTGCATAGGCGCATATACATAAGTGGGGTCAAATGTGAGCGCATTGGGATTTTTGGGTGTAGAAAGTGCTTGACCTAAGCTATTAAACTGAACA
>JAAFJZ010000273.1 GCA_013298205.1 Cytophagales bacterium | reverse complement strand
AAATGTCCGAGTCAAGGCTATACGATGAGTCCAAGAAGACGAATTGTATCCCAAAGAGAAAAAGCAAGATTACGGCAAAGCGGTTCAATAAAAGAATATGAAGCTTTTGAAAATGATTATGTTTTTCAAGGTTTGGAAACGTGCGCTACAGATGGAATTTGTGCAGTAGATTGTCCTGTGGGAATCAACACTGGCGATTTGGTTAAAAAATTGAGAAAAAAATCAAAATCCCCTTTTTCACAAAAAGTAGCTTTAATATTTGCCAAAAAGTTTCATTTGCTCGAAAGTTGTATGCGTTTTGGTGTTGCTATAGTTTCTAGCGCAGGTAGATTGTTTGGGGAAAATAACATATTCAAAATATCACGGTTTCTTAATCGCTTAAACCCTAATTTCCCTCAATGGATAGTAGGAATGAGACCAAATTATTTACCTCAATATGAAGTAAGCTCTAGTTATCATTTCATTTATTTTCCATCTTGCATCAACCGAAATATGCGTTTGGGAGATGAAAATCTAATGGGTACTGTTCAAGAGTTGGCACAAAAAGCCAAACTTAAACTCTTCATTCCGCAGCAAATATCAGGTACTTGCTGCGGACAACCTTTTGCTTCTAAAGGGTTTGATGAAGCGTATTTTTTTGCTAAAAATAAAACCATAGAATACCTTTTCTTCCTTTCTAATGAAGGCAAAATGCCTGTTATTGCTGATTTGAGTTCCTGTACGCAAACATTGTGTTCTAATGAAGGGCTTTCTGATTTGAATAAAATCAGGCATAAAAAACTTCAAATTTTAGACAGTTTTATTTGGGCAAAAAAATATGTAGTTCCCAAAGTTCAAATATCAAAGACTAAGCAAAAAGTCGCCTTGCATCCAGTTTGTTCACTAGAGAAAATGAAAACAAAAAATGATTTCAGCGAATTGGCAAAATTATGTGCAGACGAAGTCTTTATTCCATTTTCAACTTCCTGTTGTGGAATGGCTGGCGATAGAGGTTTTTATTATCCTGAACTAATCAAAAATGCATCTCAAAATGTAAAAACAGAACTCGAGAATGAAACTTTGGATGGCTTTTATTCCTCTTCATGCACTTGTCAAATGGCACTTTCTCAATCTACTGGAAAACCGTATGCTTCCATTTTAAATTTAGTAAATGAAGTGAGTAGCCCAATTTAGTTTTTTTGGCATACAAAAGCTTTGAAAAAATCAAAAACTGGTTTGCAAAGAGAGACCTCTACAAACCAGTTTTTATTTATGCGTAATGAAGCAAAGATTTGTCTTTGGCTTCTAATTTAGAGTCGCCCATTAAGAAAATATCTACAGCTCTAGCACATTCTCTACCTTCTGAAATAGCCCATACAACCAATGATTGCCCCCTGCGCATATCGCCAGCAGCAAATATTTTAGGAACTGAAGTTTGGTAAGCAGTGGTATTGGCTTTTACGTTTCCTCTTTCATCGTATTCTACTTGCATATCATCAAGCATCCCTTCGTGCTGAGGGTGCATAAAACCCATAGCCAAAAGCAATAAATCGCAAGGTAATTCTTGCTCAGACCCTGGTACTTCTTTAAATTTACCCAATTTACCATTTTCCATAGTCCATTCTAAAGTTATCACTTTTATAGCCGTAATTTGCCCGTCTTTTTCTATGATTTCTTTAGTACTCAAAGCCCACTGTCTATTGCACCCTTCATCGTGTGAAGTAGAAGTACGAAGTGTCATCGGCCAATTTGGCCAAGGCATATCTATCGTTCTTTCACTTGGAGGTTTTGGCAAAAGCTCTATTTGAGTAATAGATTTGGCACCATGTCTATTGGAAGTACCTACGCAATCTGCTCCTGTATCTCCACCACCGATTACGATTACGTGTTTATCTTTTGCATGAATGCTAAGCTGTTGGTCTATTGTTTTCCCTTGTACACGTTTGTTTTGCTGTGGCAAAAATTCCATAGCAAAATGTACACCTTTTAATTCTCTTCCTGCTATTTGCAAATCCCTTGGTATTGTGCTTCCGCCTGAAAGTACGATCGCATCAAATTCGCGCATAAGTTCATTTACTTTTACGTTTTTACCTACATTGGCATTGGTTTTAAAAACAATACCTTCAGCTTCCATCACTGCTACTCTACGGTCTATTACCCATTTTTCGAGTTTGAAATCTGGAATTCCGTACCTTAACAATCCTCCTATGGCATCATCACGCTCAAATACAGTTACCAAATGACCTACTGAATTTAATTGCGCAGCTGCTGCCATTCCTGCCGGTCCAGAACCTACTACAGCTATTTTTTTGCCTGTTCTTTCTTCTGGAACTTGTGGTTTTACCAATCCATCTTTAAAAGCAATTTCAATAATATGCTTTTCTATTTCTTCTATTGTAACAGGGGGTTGATTAATGCCTAAAACACATGAAGCTTCACATGGAGCTGGACAAATTCTACCTGTAAATTCAGGGAAATTATTGGTAGAAGATAATATTTCATACGCTTCACCCCAATTTTGTCTATAAACGGCATCATTAAACTCTGGTATTACATTTCCTAGCGGACAGCCACTATGGCAAAATGGTACACCACAGTTCATGCAACGAGCCGACTGTTGGTTTAATTTTTCGTCAGTATATAGGTTTGTAAATTCTTTGTAGTCTTTTTTCCTTTCTTCCGGAGCTATTTTTTTAGGGATTTCCCTAGTAAACTCCATAAATCCTGTTGGCTTACCCATTTGCGATTTCCTCCTTTCTTACTTGTGATTTTTGTTTTCTTTTTAGCAATACTGCTTTGTAATCTCTTGGCATAACTTTAACAAAGCTATCGAGCGCATCTTCCCAGTTTTTAAGGATAGTATCTGCAATTTTACTTTTTGTTAAGTCTAAATGTTTTTTAATCATAGACTTTAAAAACACTTTATCCTCTTCTTCCAAAAGCTCGATTTCAACCATTTCCATGTTGCATTTTTCAGCAAAGCTTTTGTCTACATTATATATGTAAGCAATTCCTCCCGACATACCTGCTGCAAAATTTCTTCCTGTGCTGCCGAGTATTATGGCAGTTCCGCCAGTCATATATTCACAACCGTGATCACCTACACCTTCTACAACTGCATTTCCACCTGAGTTTCTTACACAAAATCTTTCTCCTGCCAAACCGCTTATGTATGCCTCACCAGATGTTGCACCATAAAATGCTACGTTACCGATTATGCTATTTTCACTTGCTATATATTTGGCATTTCGATCTGGGTAGAGGATTAATTTCCCACCTGAAAGACCTTTTCCAAAATAATCATTGGCATCGCCTTCTAGCTCAAATGTAACTCCTTTTGCAGAAAATACACCAAAGCTTTGACCAGCAGTACCTCTTAATTTAATATGAATAGTATCGTCAGGAAGCCCTTCGCCTTTGTAAATTTTAGAAATTTCATTGCTCAGCATTGCTCCTGTAGAACGATCTATATTTCTAATTTTAAATTCAGCACTTACCTTTTTCTTTTCTTTTAATGCGGCTTGGCTGGCTTCAATTAATTTCCAATCCAATACATCATCTATGCCATGGTCTTGGGCTTCAGATTTGAATAAACCCACTTCGGCATCTGCTTGTTCTTTATAAAATACAGGTTTTAAATCCAGGTCTTTGTATTTCCAATGCAAAATTCCGTCACGTTTTTTGAGAATTTGGCTTTGCCCTACCATTTCATTGATAGTACGGAAACCTAGGTCTGCCATGATTTCTCTTAATTCTGTGGCTAAGAAAACAAAGAAATTTACTACGTGGTCTGCTTTGCCTGAAAATCTTTTTCTTAGTTCTACATCTTGAGTAGCTACACCTACAGGGCAAGTATTAAGATGACATTTTCTCATCATAATGCAACCCTCTACGATAAGCGCACCCGTTGCTATTCCCCATTCTTCTGCCCCTAACAATGTTGCAATAGCTAAATCTTTACCTGTACGAAGTTGTCCGTCAGTTTGCAATGTAACCCTTGCTCTCAGTTTGTTTTTTACCAAAGTTTGGTGTGCTTCCGCAAGCCCCAATTCCCATGGCAAACCAGCATGACGAATAGAGCTAATAGGTGAAGCACCTGTTCCGCCATCATGTCCTGCTACCAAAATATGATCAGCGTGGGCTTTCGCTACACCAGCAGCTACAGTACCTACACCCGCTTCTGAAACCAGTTTTACACTGATTCGAGCCGCTCTATTGATATTTTTTAAATCAAAAATAAGTTGAGCCAAATCTTCTATTGAATAAATATCATGGTGTGGAGGCGGAGAAATCAAACCTACTCCAGGAGTAGAATGCCTC
>JAAFJZ010000272.1 GCA_013298205.1 Cytophagales bacterium | reverse complement strand
ATTTGGATGGCCTCTTTAAAATCATTTTCTTCAATTTCTAGTTTGGAGATAATTTTAGCATAGTGTTTTTTAGAAAATTCTTCAAAGTATTCATCAAGGATAAAAATAGCCGTTTGGGTAATTTTATTGATATGTTCCTTTCTTCTCAATTGAATTAACAAGCATTCTCTCAAATCTCGTGCGCAAATTCCTGCTGGGTCGAAACTTTGAATTTTAAATAGCACATTTTCTATCTCAGCCACATCGGCATCAATATTCAATGCAAAAGCAAGGTCGTTTGAGATGGCATCTAAGTCTCGCCTGATGTAGCCATCTGCATCTAAGCTGCCTAGAAGTTGCTTGCCAATTGTATGTTCCCTTTCATTTAGTTTTAGGTGGTCGAGTTGAAGTACCAAAGTTTCATTTAAAGAGCCAAGGTCTGGCATAGGAATTTCCTTATTCCCCTCTTCATTAAAACCATCGCCTTGCATTTTATAGCCAGCGTAATCATCGTCTGCAAGAAAATCTTTTAAGTTGTCTTCAAAATCAGTGTTTTGCTCATCTGTTTTGGCATCGCTTTCTTCTGGATTTTCATTAAAATTATCATCTTCTGCATCTGTGCCTCCTTCTTCGAGAACAGGATTTTCCTCAATTTCAGCTTTTATTTTCATTTCCAGTTCAGCTGTGGGCACTTGCAATAACTTCAGAAACTGAATTTGTTGCGGAGTGAGCTTTTGGTTTAAAGATTGCTTGAGAGATAATTTTTGCATAAAAATATCAAATTAGCTTAAATGTGATTTTATTACAAATTCATTCATAGATAGAATTATATTTTATGCGAGTAAAAAAAAATAAAATGTTTAGTGTTTGGAAATGCTTAAACCAAATCTCTAAACATTTTCAATTGGTCCTTGAGTAATCCTTTTTCTTTTTCTAAAACGGCTATTTTTTGTTTGAAATCGCTTTGGATTTGTTCTGCATTTTTCGCTCGAGCAAAAAAACCAAGATTGTTTTGTAAAATGTCTATTTCGCCTTCTAAATCTTTTACTTTTTTCTTGAGGTGATTTTCTTTATCTTTTACAAATTTGGCTGCATCGGTAGATTCTTTTGCATTTTTGATTTTAAAAGTAAGTTTATTCTTGAATTTTTCTTCCTCTGTCCATTGTTTTTGATTGTCAATTACTTTCTCGCAAAGTCCGAAGAACTTCTCTGTCAAATCATTTTTGCTATCTTTATTTAAAGAGCCGATTTGCATCCATTTTTCTAGATATGAATCCAGTTCTGCAAAAGCAAGAGTAGAAGTTTTAGATTCTAAATCGCTAAAAAGAGCTTGTTTGGCAGATAGGTTGTCTTGTTGGGTTTTATCTTCTTGGGTTTTAGATTCACGTTTTTTGTAGAAAAACAAATCACATTCTTTTTTAAACTTTTCGTAAATTTGATTTTCTTTTTTAGAAGAAGTAGAAGGGATTTCTTTCCACTTTTGTTGTAATTTAATAATTTTTGTGGTAGCATTAAACCAATCTTCCGCATTATTTAAGGCCACAGCTTCATTTATCAAAGCTTGTTTTTGTTGTATAAAAACTTCGGCTTCCTTTTCTAGGTTTGAGTAAAACTGATTTTTGGCTTCAAAAAATCTTTTAAGCACAGCCCAAAACTCTTTGTTGATGTTTTTAAGTTCTTCTTTAGGGATATTTCTGATGGCTTTCCATGTGTTTTCCAAATCTAAAACTCGTTTAGATTTTTCCTTCCATTCATTGCTAGTAAGAAAATTGCCTGAAGCTAGGGTGCTTATTTCAAGTAAAATGGATTTTTTCTTTTCTAGGTTTTCATTTTGTTCTTTTTCTATTTGAGCAAAATATTCTTTTCTTTTTTGGTAAAGTTGCTCGGTTACAGTTTTAAGTTTTTGCCAAAGTACTTCTTGTTTTTCGGCTACTACAGGGCCAATGGTTTTGAATTCTTGGTGAATCAAATTTAACTCGTGTAATGCCTTGGTAATGCTTGGTTCTGCAAGTAAGCTTTCGGCTTTGAGGCATAATTCTTCCTTTATATGTGTATTTTTCTTTTTATCAAGTTCTTTTAAGTCAAAGAAAATAGATCTTCTGCTATAAAAACGGTCTAAAAGAGCGTGGTAGTTAGCCCAGAGTTCTTGGTTTTTTTCTTGAGGTACCGCACCAATTCCTGTCCACTCTTTGGTTAATTTTCTAAATTCATCAAAAGTAGAGCGATCTTCATCTTTTTCAAGTAGAACCCTTATTTGATCTAAAATATGTTCTTTTTTGTCTGCATTTTCTTTTTTAGATTTTTGATTTTCGATCAATTGGCTATCCCATTTGGTTTTTAAGGCCTTTAACTGATTGTCTATTTTTTTGCTCAATTCATCTTTTTTGAACTCAAAATCATCTTCAACACCGCCAGCACTCAAAAATAATTGAAGTGCATTTTGGGTTTCTTCAGCAATTATATTTTCAAACGAATGGCGGATGTTTCTTATGTCTTTTCCAGACAAAGATTGCCCTTTAGCAGAATGTATTTCTATATACTCAGCTATTTCAGCCTTGCTTTTAAACTCGGGAAAATCAGTTAATTCTGTTTCTATTTTGGCATTAGAATCAAAACTAGAATCGATAAAGGTGTCGTTGTCAAACATAAAATTCGTTAAAACTATCTTACAATAAGGGCAAAAATAATATTTTTTATTTAGCCACCAATAAAAAAGGCATACTATTCAAAAGTCTTTTTAGAATAAATGAAAATCTATGATGTTAATATAATATTTCGTATATGAATTGGTAATATACGAAGTTTTAAAATGATGTTTATAATTATTTATGCCAATAAGGCGCAAAATTTTCAAAAGTGAAATTATGTCATGTTTTATTATTTTTTATGTCATTTTAGCATAGTTGTTTTAAGCTATTTCATATTGGCACACATTATGAGGAAAGAAGTTTAAACTTAAAAACTTAATTTAATCATGTCAAAAGTAAGCATAAAACCACTTGCAGACAGAGTATTGGTAGAAGCCGCAGTAGCAGAATCTAAAACTGCATCCGGCATTTTTATTCCAGACACTGCAAAAGAAAAACCACAAAAAGGAACTGTTGTAGCGGTTGGTACAGGCAAAAAAGATGAGCCAATCACTGTAAAAGTAGGCGATACTGTACTTTATGGTAAATATTCAGGTACAGAAATCACAGTAGAAGGCAAGGAATATCTTATTATGAGAGAATCTGATATTTTTGCTATTATCTAAAAATTAATCACACTTATTCACAAATTATTAAACACTAATCATTAAAAAAACATGGCTGCAAAAACCATTCATTTTGATGCAGAAGCAAGAGAAAAACTCAAAAAAGGAGTAGATACACTTGCCAATGCAGTAAAAGTTACATTAGGACCTAAGGGTAAAAATGTAATTTTAGATAAAAAATTCGGCTCACCTACCATCACAAAAGATGGTGTTACGGTAGCTAAAGACATAGAGTTGAAAGACGCTGTAGAAAACATGGGCGCGCAATTGGTAAAAGAAGTAGCTTCTAAAACTGCAGATAGTGCAGGTGATGGTACTACAACTGCTACTGTTCTTGCTCAAGCTATTTTTAACTTAGGTATTAAAAACGTAGCTGCTGGCGCAAATCCAATGGATTTGAAAAGAGGAATTGATAAAGCGGTTTTACACGTTGTAGAAAACTTAAAGAAAAACTCTAAAATCATCAGCAACAACGAAGAAATCAAACAAGTAGCCACCATTTCAGCTAATAATGATTTGGAAATCGGTGAAATGATAGCTCGTGCGATGGAAAAAGTAGGTAAAGATGGCGTAATCACTGTAGAAGAAGCCAAAGGAACTACTGATGAAGTAAAAACGGTAGAAGGTATGCAATTTGATAGAGGATATTTATCTCCTTATTTTGTAACCAACACTGAAAATATGGAAGTTGAAATGGAAAGACCTTTCATTTTGATATATGACAAAAAAGTTTCTTCTATGAAAGAACTTCTTCCAGTATTGGAATTGGTGGCTCAAACAGGAAGACCCTTGGTAATCATAGCTGAAGATGTAGAGGGTGAAGCATTAGCAACACTTGTAGTAAACAAAATACGTGGCGCACTTAAAGTTGCGGCCGTAAAAGCACCAGGTTTTGGAGATAGAAGAAAAGCAATGCTTGAAGATATCGCCATTCTTACCAATGGTATCGTAATCGCTGAAGAGCAAGGTTACAAACTAGAAAATGCGACTTTGGATTACCTTGGTACTGCTGAAAAAATGATAATTGACAAAGACAACACAATTATCGTAAATGGCGCTGGTGATAAAGATAAAATCA
>JAAFJZ010000271.1 GCA_013298205.1 Cytophagales bacterium | reverse complement strand
AAAAATCATGGTAATCAAAATCTATTAAATTTACAATTTTGTAACTAAAGTTAAAGTTTGAAAAAGAAAGATTGTCTAACATATTAGATTTCTTTTTGCCAATAAAAAAAACATATTGTTTTACCTCGATTTTGTACTTACGCAACAAAAGTGAATAGTATTCGCTCATTCGATATACCATATCTGGCTCATTTTGAGTCTGAAATTCAATATGTAAAATGTAGTTTTTACTAGAATCTTTATGTAAAATCTTTTTAAGGAAATCGGGCTTTCTCTCAATTGTAGCCTGCAAATCGTCTGGAATTTCTTGAATTTTCTCGGGGTGAATGTTCAATAATTTACCTGCCAAAGGCAAAATTAATTCCTCAATGTTTTCCTTGAAAATCTTATCGTAAATCTGAGCCAAAGCTTTTGAATTTGAGTTGGCAATAAGTTGGATTAAAAAATCAAAACCAAATAATATATAAAAAAAAGGGTGAGCTTTTGAAAACTCACCCTTTTTTTAAAGTTTTAGAAACTAAAAGAAACGACTAGCGTTGAACTTTTACTTCTAACATTGCTTGACCAGGTGTTCCAGCAATACCATTTGGCACGTTTTGAGTAGCGTCAGAATTAGATCCTGTTCCAGTTGCAGAAAGAATTTTAACCAAACCTTTTTTACCGCCTGCTGTTACAAAAGCAAAAGTTGTGCCTGAAGCTAAAGTACCTGTGTAAGTAACTTTAGTTGTTGTTGTAGTTGAAGTAATTGCAGCATCTACAGCAGAAATTAATGAAGCCTCTCCGTTAATTCCATCAAATGTAGTACTAGTACCAGAAACAGTTGCAATTTTGGTGACATTTGTTATATTTGTTACATCACCAAAACCTGATTTTACATCCGAATCTATACCTGCTGAATTATAAAAAGAACCAAATATGTATATAGGAGAGGCAACTATACCACCTGCAGTATTATATACAAAATCGATAGTTTTACCAATTTCTGTCAAAGTATCTTGAACTGTTTTTCTTTTATAATTTGAACCGTATTGAGTAGAGAATAATGACCCAATTGCGTCTACTGGATTACCTAAAGTAGTTTCATAGTAGTTAATAAGTTTTTCAGTTGTATAGTTTAAAGTTACTGTAGCAACGCCATAAGCTATATTTTTAGCTGGATTTTTAAATTCACCGGGTTTGCCATCTTGAGTTACCCAAATCGTGAATACATCAGATTTTGAGGTAGCATCTTTTCTTAACAAAATAGGAATAACTAGTTTCCAAGCATTTTTTAACGATGAAGGAATATTAAAAGTGAAATCACCGATTGGAGATAAACCAAAAGCTGTTCCTCCTGTAGTTCCATTAAAAGCATAACCTTTATATCCACCTCCAGGAAGAGCTGTTCCATTTGGATGTTTTGTGAATTTTACTGCTTTTTCAACATCTTTTTGGTACATCATATAAATAGCACCAGTTGGTTTTGTGCCATCTACAGATATTGAAATGAAAGCACTATCTCCTTGAGTAGAAACGTCAGCTTTTACTTGAAAATCTTTTTGAATACCGTAGTTTGCAGATAAGAATGTTACAACAGCGGATGGCTTATTACTAGAGTTCGGGTTGCCTGGCTTAACTTCATCAGTCTTACAAGAGCTTAAAAAGACCATACCAGCAGCTACTGATAAGGTTGCAAATGAGTAGATTAATTTTTTCATGATTTAATAAAATTTTTGTTTTAAGAGTTGCAAATATAGATTTGTTTTTTTAACAATACAAAACTATGCACCTCTTTTATTGTTTTTGATTTTGGCTCGACTTAAAAACGCTTGAGTTTTATTAGCATTCCTAATTATTTATTTTTGCCTTTACTTTTTCCTTTATTTTCTTTTTTATTTTCATCCTCCTTATTTATCTTTTCATTTTTATCCTCTTCCTTATCTTTGCTCTCATCTTTGTCTTCATCTTTATCTATTTTCTCGTTTTTGTCATTTTCTTTTTTATTTTTATTATTTTTTCCTTTTTTCCATTCCTCTTTTGCATTTTTAATTTTTTCAATCTGAGCAAGAGTCAAAACAGCTTTTAATTCTTCTTTTGATTGTGCAAAAATAGGTTTCATTTGCTCTTTGCGTTTATTTTTAGAAACTCCACTCGATTTAATTTCATCTACTTGTTGGGCTCTTTTTAGAAATATAGCTTTTACTTTTGCTTCTTGATCGGGTGTTAAATCTCCACAAGTGGTTTTTAATCTTTCAGTTAAAATTATAGCTCTTTCTTCTGGTGTTTTTTTAGGTTTTTTATTTTCCTCTTGATTTGATTTTTCTGATTTATCGTTTTCAGTTGAATTTTGTGCTTGAACAAAAAGGCTGCTTAATAATATAGAGCCAATTAAAATGATTTTTTTCATGTTTGATTTGGGTTGGGTTAAAATGTATTTGAGCAAATAACGTAATTTTAAAAAACTTTAAGTATAAAAAATTTTGTTAAATGTAATAGCTGTAATATTTCCATCTTCCATCTGTGCCTACGCCCTCGATTATCACCCTTCCTCTTAGTTTTTCAAGCATATTTTCTAGTTCTTCTGGCGTATTGATTCTTTTTTTGTTTACAAATGTTACAATATAGCCTTCTTCCATCCCAATTTGCCTAAAAAGTCCATCTTTGATTTTAATCACTTTAATTCCAGATTCTATATTCAATTTCTCGCGCTCCACTTTTGATACTTGCTCCAATTCTGCCCCAAGACTTCGGGCTGAATAAATTACTTTTTTGAGTACCGATACATTTCCTTCTTTATTTTTTAGCAAAACATTAAAAATGAATATTTTATCTTCTCTTTTGGCTTTTATACTAATGGTTTCACCTGGTTTATAATAACTTATGATTTCATCAAAATCTGCTTTTGTAGTTACTTTTTGGTTGTCTATTTCGATAATAATATCTTCCAATTGCATTTGTGCTTCTTTGGCAGCTCCATCTTGGCTAATTTGTGTAATTGAAACCCCATTCAAATCGCTTATATTGAGTTTTTTTGCCAAATCTTCATTTACATCTATTACTTCTACTCCCACAAAAGCATTTTGAACCTCCCCGTATTGAATGATATCATTGGCTATTTTTTTCACAATATCTATCGGAACAGCAAAACCATAACCCGCATAATAACCCGTTTGCGAAAGTATAGCAGTATTTATACCTATTAATTCACCTGTATTATTTACCAATGCACCTCCACTATTGCCAGGATTAATTGCAGCATCGGTTTGAATAAACGATTCTATCGGAAAGCGGCTGTTTACGATATTGATGTTTCTGCCTTTGGCACTTACTATTCCTGCAGTAACTGTAGAATGGAGATTGAAAGGATTGCCCACGGCAAGCACCCATTCCCCAACTTGAAGATTTTTAGAGCTTCCTAGCTTTATAGCAGGTAGATTTTGTGCATTTATTTTGAGCACCGCTATATCAGTAGAAGGGTCTATGCCCACAAGCTTGGCAGGATAAGTGTGTCTTTCGTGTATAACTTCTATTTTATCGGCTTTTTCGATTACGTGGAAATTGGTGATAATGTAACCATTGGCAAGGTAAATCACGCCCGAACCCGAACTGATTTGTTTTTTGCTATATCCATTTTGTTCATCTTCAAAAAACATATCCATCCAGCTGTATTGTACATAAGTCTGGGAAGTGGTTCTGATAAATACAACCGAGCGAGTGCTTTGTTTGGAAGCCAAAACAAAATTTTGTGGCAGGGCATTATTTACCGTTTCGTAAGCTACATTTTGAATTTGGTATTCGGCTTTTGCAGGTATAAATTCTACCAATTTGTTTTTACCAAACCAATGTGAATATAAAAATCCACCCACCCAACCTGACAAAATAGCTACAAAACATGAAAAAAAGAGAGATTTCAGAAATTTATTCATTTTATTATTTGATTTTAACATTCCAATATCTACGATATAAAAAAAGCATCTTCAAAATAAATTAAAGATGCTTTAAGTTCGGATTAGCCAAAGATTTTTTTATTTCACGATTTCCAAAAGCTCTACTTCAAAAACAAGTGTAGCATAAGGCCCGATATCTCCACCAGCTCCTCTTTCGCCATAAGCAAGGTTGTAAGGAACAAAAAGTTTCCATTTTGAACCTGTTTTCATCAATTGTAATGCTTCTTGCCAGCCTTGAATTACTCCGTTTACAGGAAATTCTGCGGGCTCGCCTCTATTTACAGAGCTATCAAATACTTTCCCATCTATCAATGTACCGTGATAATGGGTTTTTACTTTATCGCTTGCATTGGGAATTGGACCCGTACCATCTTTTAAAACAATGTATTG
>JAAFJZ010000270.1 GCA_013298205.1 Cytophagales bacterium | reverse complement strand
TTTTCGGCATTTATTCTAAAATAAGTAGAAAGCTCCATTGGCGAGCGTACACCTTTGGGAATGTAGCAAAACGAACCATCGCTAAAAACAGCTGAATTGAGAGCAGAAAAATAATTATCTGCCACTGGAACAACGCTTCCTAGGTATTTTTTTATCAAATCGGGATGTTTTTCCACCGCTTCGCTCATTGAGCAAAAGATGATTCCCAAATCTGCCAATTTATCTTTGAACGTAGTGGCAATTGAAACGCTATCAATAACTGCATCTACAGCCACTCCCGTAAGTCGTTTTTGCTCATCTAAAGAAATGCCTAATTTTTCAAAAGTAGCCCTTAATTCTGGATCTACCTCATCTAAACTATTAAGAGAAATTTTTTTCTTAGGGGCTGAATAATATATAATATCTTGATAATCAATAGCTGGAAATTTTACATTAGGCCAATGATGTGGTTCTTCCAAAGTAAGCCAATGTCTGTAAGCCTTCAAACGCCATTCTAGCAACCACTCTGGCTCGTTTTTCTTTGCTGAAATGAACCTAACTGTATCTTCATGAAGTCCTTTGGGAGCCTCATCAGTTTCAAAAATACTTGAAAAGCCATATTTATAATCAGACGAAGTTACTTCATCTAAAATGGCATCTTCCTTTACTAATGACATAGTTGCTGGGGTTTTATTTAAATATTTATCTAGTTCAATTACAAACTAGGAAGTAAAATTAACAAAAATTAATGATAAAAGTTCTTAATTTTACTAAATAAGATATTTTTAAATTGTAAAATAATAAATATGTTAAGCATCAAGTTATTTAATTATTTATTTTAGAACTTCATCAGAAGTAATGAACAAGTTTAATTTTAAATTTTTCATTTAAAACTTTACTCGATTTCTCAAGTGCAATAAATAGATAAGATATTTAAAACAAACATTTATATAAAGCGACTTTTAGACTCATCTTGTCCTTGTTTTTCTTCTAAAAGATTTTTCATCTTTTCAGTATTTTTAAACATAATGATAAAACTTGCTACGCTTTCACTCACTTCAGTTAAAAAATCAATTTGGTAAGGTTGAAATACTGTGAAGCTTGCAAACTCCATCACACCAGCTACTTGGTCGTTAAATACCAAAGGAACAATTAATACGCAGTTAGGGAAAGCTTCGCCAATGCCGGATTCTATTTTCTCATAATTGTTAGGAATATCTGTATATAAAACTGTTTTCTTATCAAAATACGCTTGCCCTAACAAACCTTCTCCAATTTCTATATATTGCGTAGAGAGTTTTTCTTTACCATAAGCAAATTTTGCTGTCAAAAACAACCTTATTTCTTCCCCTTCTCCTTCTACGAGGAAAATTCCTGATTGCTCTGCTTTAATATATTTGGTTAAAAAAGAAAGTAATTTGTTAATCCAAGTTTGATAATCTTGGGTACTAAATCTTAATAACTCTGATATTTGAGCAAAACCTTCAGACGCCCAATTTCTTCTTTTGTCTTCTTGAGCTATTTCGTACAATTTTCTTCTCATTTCTAACAATTCATAGGCAAGGCTGTCTTTGTTTTTGATGATTAAACTTTCATCATAATTAGCCATTTTACTTTCATAATCGCCTTGGCCAATATTCTTTACAAAACTAGTTAAGTGCTTAAAATTGTCAATGATTCTATTAATCAAAATGGAATCATTGTTTGAAGCTTTACTGCCATCTTCAATTAAATACTTTTTTCGACTTTCTTCAAGGGTATTTAATAAATATAATCTTTTTCTTTTTTCAAACCTTAGCATATAAAGTGCTACAAAAACGATTACCAAAACCAAAGTACTTGAACTTGCCTGAAGCCATTTAATAGTTATTGCAATTCTTTTGTTTCGTTCATCTAATTTTTCTATTTGTAAACCACCAAATTTATTAATCAAAGAAGAATAAAGTATTACATCAGCCATTGATTTTGCACCTTTATCTAGTTTGAATAAACTTAAAGCTTCTGCTCTTTTACCATTTTCAAGTAACTTATAAACATCGTCTATTTCAGATAATCTAACATTAACTTTGTTTCTTAATGAGTCACAAACAATTAAAGTAGAATCATCGCTATTTGTTAAAGACTTCAACTCACTAAAAATTTCTAGAGACGTATTTTTAAGATAAAATATAGAACTTTTACTAATAGAATCGCTGTGAATAATGTTGGCTCTAAGCTCTAACTCAGAATATAAACAGCATTGTTCTATAAAAAGTGTGATATTAAGTATTCTCTTAGATTTTTGTTTTATATTTGATGTAGAAGTCAAGGTTTGCATAGCCCAAAAAGTGTAAATTGCTGTTATCATTCCCAAGGCAAGTGTAACTAGCAATAAAAATGCTACAACATTGTTTTTTATTTTTCTAAATATAAACTCTAACATTTTCTACCTTCTGTTAATTATAACAACAAAATTAATTTTATCTTAATCGCAATAATAATCAAAAATAAAGTAAAGTCAATCTTGTTTTAAATTTTATCTTAATCAAAGTTTCATTCTTAATTTTCAACGAACAGCTACTAAAAATTTGCTTTAGAGTTTTATGTTTCTTAGCATTGCGGAATAATTAACCACATAACAAAAATTAATTAATATGAAAAAAGTTTTATTTTCGCTTGCTTTTGCAGCGAGTGCGCTTGTAGCAAGTGCGCAAGATTCGCCTGTATCTAAAGGCAAAATCGGTTTAGGCGTGAATTTAGGAGCAAATTTAGGTTCTGGTAAATCTGAAAACAAACCTACAGTTGGTAACGCTGTACCAACAAGGGAATCTTCAGAATTTGGTTTTAACATCGGACTATTAGGTCAGTATTTTATAATGGATAAACTTTCTCTAGGTTTAGGAATTGGATATTCATCATCAAGTAGCTCAAGTAAAAACCCTTCCTTACCTAGTCCGATTGAGTTTACTAATTCTAGTTCTACATTTTATGTTTCACCACTAACTAGATATTATATAATGTTAGATGACAAATTTGGCTTTTTTGGTGAATTTATGGTACCTATATCTATGGGAACAAGAGTTAGCGACCAAAATCCAAGCACTGCCACTTCCAAAAGCGAATCTTCTACATTAGGTTTAGGATTTCAAGTTGCTCCAGGAGTAGTGTTTTTTCCAACACCTAAAGTTGGTATTGAAGCAAGAATTGGAAATTTACTTGGTTATAGCTTAAACACATCAACTCAAAAAGTGACTGGTGGAGAAATTGTAAGTACTTCTTCAAACGTATCTATATTAAATGTAAACTCATTCAACATGAGCTTAGGGTTTAATTATTATTTTTAAAATCTGTTGATACTTATAAAAAAAGCTACTCAAAAGGTAGCTTTTTTTATGAGTAATTTTCTACAATCCCACCTAAAACCTCACATCTCCTCTAGCTGCTTTCATGGTATTGGAAAGCAAGGAAGCAATGGTGGTAAGGCCTACTCCGCCAGGTACGGGCGTAATGTAACTGCATTTGGGTGCTACGTTTTCAAAATCTACATCAGATTTCTTTAAGGTTCTTGGTTTTGCTGTGGCACAACGTTACGGTGCTATTGCCAGGGTAAGCGTTTCTAGCCATCAAAATACTCATAGGCGAGCCTACGATATGGCTTCTACCGATTACCACACAATTTTTTGATGCCGTTTCTATTTTGTATCGAGACAAGATTTCTAAAATGCCGTTGGGTGTGGCAGAAATATAAGTAGGCAAATTAAGTGCCATTCTACCGATATTAATAGGGTGAAAGCCATCTACATCTTTCTGTGGAAGTATGGTTTGCGTGACCAAAGATTCAGAAATATGTTTAGGCAAGGGCAACTGAACGATAAGCCCATCTATTTCCGGATTTTGGTTTATTTTTTTAATCTCATCTATCAAAACAGCCTCCGTTACATCTTGTGGAAAACGAACCAAAGTAGATTGAAAGCCCACTTGTGCGCAAGTTTTTACTTTATTGGCTACATAGGTTTCACTAGCTCCATCATTTCCTACCAAAATCGCTGCCAAATGGGGTATTTTTTCACCCTTGGTTTGCCTTAAACTTACTTCATTTTGAATTTCGGCTAGCATTTGATCGGCTACCAATTTGCCATCTAATAAAATCATTTTTCGTTTTTGATATGGTAATTTTCACATTAATTGTTAGATTCGTTCTAAAAATCAGTTACTTATGTTAAAATTTGCGTATATAAATTCAAATTAAATAGGTTTTTATGAAAAACAAGTTAATAAAATGGGTAATTTCTCCCTTGGTGGCGTACCAAAGATTTGAAAAAGACCAAAAGGTTTCCAAAGATCATCTTTTTACAAAAGAG